>JAIRTF010000061.1 GCA_031255075.1 Bifidobacteriaceae bacterium
TCAGTACCAGTCCAGCCGCCTCCCAACCGGCCGGCGCCGGCGCCAATGACCGCGCGGCTTGCCAAGGCAGGGCCCCGCGATAGGTCTGGGCGGTGCTTTCAGGGCTGGCCAGAACCACCACCTGTGCGCCACCCGCGACCAACCGGGCCGCCAGAGAATGCAACGCCAAGCTGGCCTCCTGGTAGGAGTCCATGATCACCATGTCCCAGGCCGGCCGCGCCGAGGCCTCCAACGTGACTTCGCCGCCAGGCAGCCGGACCGGGAAATCCCACCTGGCCAAACACAACTCGGCTTGAGCCACCATTGCCGCAGCGTCCAGCTTGAGCCCCACATCCCCGGCGCTCGGCAACGCCAAACGGTCCAGATAAGCCTGGTACAGGTGCGCCGCCGCAATCCACTCGGGCCGGTCTTCCCGCCGGCCCAAGGCTTCCAACCCGACGGCGTCCAAACCCCGTTCGGCGGCCCGAGTCAACAAATCACGCACCTCCGCCCGAAAGGCCGCCAACCCCAGGGCTTCCCGCGGCACCAAGCCGTCCCAGTTGACACCCGGCAGGTCGCCATCAGCCGCCGAACGCAGCAGCTCGCTCAAAGTGGCGGCTTGATCGGAACCGTTGACCATTTGCGGTTCGAAAGCGCGGGCCGCTTCGACGGCGCCATCCGCCCCGCTGGCTGCCACGGCCTGGGCACGAGCCCGCAGAATGGACATGGCGAAAGATGTCGGGGTGACGGCCACTCGCGAAGGTTGGGCCAGGCCGGCCCGCCGCACAATCCGGGCATCCAACTCCGCCGCCAAGTGACGCCCCTCAGTCAGCACGGCGACACGTTTACCGCTGGTCAAGGCTTGGGCGGCAGCCAATTCGGCCAGCAAGGTCTTGCCGGTTCCCGGAAAGCCGAAGACCGTCACCGGACCGCCTTGGGCAATCAACGCCAGGGCTTCGGCCTGGCTGGCATCCGCGCCCACATCTGCCAACGGCGGCACAGCCATGTCGATTGTGGGCCCGGCGGCGTCAAACACCATGCGATCATTCCATCACGGACCACTGACAACGAAACCACCATTGACAACACCAGATCTGACACCGTCCGCTGAGGGCGGAACCGCCCGCCTTGGGCCTGGCTGACCAACCCCGGTGATCTAGAATCTTCGGTCATGGAAGTTGTGATCGGTTTGCGCCAAGCGCCCAAGGAAATCTCCCTGAATATGGCCGGACCGGCCCAGGACATCCACGACGCGGTGGCCACGGCCATCACCGAAAATCTGCCGCTGGTGACCTTGACGGACAAGCACAACCGGACGGTCTTGATCCCCACCGCCGCCTTGGCTTATGTGGAGATCGGTAGCGGTGAGGAGCGCCGCGTCGGCTTCAGCGCGTAGACTGGTCCGCTGTCAGTGGGCTGACCGGTCGTAGATGGAACCTTGACAACGAATTGTGCGATCGGCTGCCCGGCACCTCCCCACGGTCCCTCGTTCGCGCCCCACGGGCGCTAACGGCGCTGTGAACCGCTAATCGGCCACCGAGCAGCGGTCGGGGCCAGGTGCCAGCCGAAACACCCAATTCAACAGAACAGGAACCCAAGCTCTTGAGCGAGCCCCAAGATAACCCCACGGATAACCCCACGCCACCACAATCATTCGCCGACCTCGGTGTTGACCAACGGATCGTTGACGCGCTGGCGGCGGTCGGCATCGTCCACCCGTTTCCGGTCCAAGCGCTCACCTTGCCGGTGGCGCTGAGCGGCCACGACATTATTGGCCAAGCCAAGACGGGTACCGGTAAGACCCTCGGCTTCGGCATACCGCTGCTGCAAGCCGTGACCGGACCGTCGGAGCCCGGCTTCGACGCTTTGGAAGCACCCGGAGCACCGCAGGCATTGGTGGTGACCCCGACCCGCGAACTGGCCATCCAAGTGGCCACAGACCTCGAAACAGCCGCCAAGAACCGTGATGTCCGAATCATGCAGGTCTACGGCGGCCGGGCCTATGAACCGCAGATTGCTCAACTGACCAATGGCGTGGAAGTGGTAGTGGGAACACCGGGCCGGATCATTGACCTGCTGAACCAGCACCATCTGACGTTGGCCCACGCCCGGACTGTGGTCCTGGACGAGGCAGACGAAATGCTGGACCAAGGTTTCCTCCCCGATGTGGAGAAGATTCTGGCTGCCACTCCCGCCGGACGCCACACCATGTTGTTCTCTGCCACCATGCCCGGCCCGGTGGTGGCCATGGCCCGGCGGCATATGACCCAGGCCACCCATATTCGGGCCCAAGACCCGGATGATCAGGGCGCCACCGTGACCGCCATTGAGCAACTGGTTTACCGGGTTCACGCCCTGAACAAAACCGAAATCGTGGCGCGCATTTTGCAAGCCCGCGAGCGGGGGCGGGTAATCATCTTTGCCCGCACCAAGCGCACCGCCGCCAAGCTGTCAGACGAATTGGCCAGCCGCGGTTTTGCCGCCGCTGCCATCCATGGTGATCTTGGCCAGGGCGCCCGCGAACAGGCCCTCCGGGCCTTCCGGAAAGGCAAAGTCGATGTGCTGGTGGCAACCGATGTGGCTGCCCGGGGCATTGACGTGGATGACGTAACACATGTCATCAATTACCAGTGCCCCGAAGACGAAAAGACTTATCTGCACCGCACCGGCCGGACCGGACGGGCCGGTAACAAGGGGCACGCCGTCACCTTTGTAGATTGGGATGACTTGCCGCGTTGGTCGTTGATTGACCGGGCTTTGGAGATTGGCCAGCCGGAGCCTCCGGAGACTTATCACACCTCCGAGCACCTCTACAAAGACTTGGATATTCCCCAGGATGCTGGTGGCGTGCTGCCGCGTTCGGCGCGCACCGCGGCCGGCTTGGAAGCCGAAACTTGGGAAGACTTGGGGGAGACCGGCGGTCGCAACCGCTCCGGCCAGAAGGGCGGCCGTCCACGTGGCAGCGCCCCGGTGGGTGGACGGGCCAAGTCTCGTGACCGGGCTCGCGGCGGCGCCGCCTCTCAGGGGAACGATGCCGCGCGCGACCGCTCCGCTCGGACTTCCGCCGGCGGTGATTCAGCGCCGAAACGGCAGCGCAACCGCCGCCGCACTCGGGGCGGTAAGCCGATGGGCCGCGCCTCGCGCACCTGAACCATCCAAAGCCGGCGCGGCATGGATCGTCACCTTCTGTTGACGAAGCCGCGAGACTGCTGAAGGGCGTTCTGCACCCAGCGGACTGGCTAGTCCACTGGCGCTTCAGTGGCTGGGTGATGCCCTGAGGGGCAAATCATCCGCCGGCGATGCGACCACCTGAATGACAGCCGGCGGCCGTTCAATCAGGCCGCGCTGGTCTGGTTCGCGGTTCCCGAACAGCAAATAGAGCAGATATGAGGCCACCGCCGCAGCCAAGATCGCCAGGATCGCTTTTATCCAGATGGGGCCCAGTGGTGTCCGGTTGGGCCGCACCCCGGGTGGCCGCAGGGGCCCAACGATCAGTGGTTCGGCCATGCCTAGACCGGCGCCGGGCAGGCGCAATTCCTCCTCCAGCCAGCCGCGCCGGTATTCGAAAGGATCATCCTCGCGGCGGTAACGGGCGGCGTACTCGGCTTGGGTCCAGCGGATGGCTTCGGCTTGCCGTTCAACATCCAGTGCTCTGATGGCCTCCACCCGGCGCTGTTGGGTTTCGGCGTAGAAGGCTCCGGCGTCCTGATCAGCCCAGGGCCAGACCGGCTCCGGCACCTGAACTGGCACCACGGGCGGCATCGGTGAACCTGGGAGGGCGCTGCCAGGCGCGGCGGGCGCTACCGTGCCGGTCGGCGGCGGGATGGCGGGGGCCTGGTTTGGCGGCGGGTATCCAGGTGGAGCGGCTCCGGCCGTTGGCAGCGCGATTGGCGGTGGAGCTTGCGGGTCAATCGGTCGGCGGAGGTTAGGCCGGCGGCGTGGGCCGGGTGGCAGCGGGGCGGCCGTGCCAGACCAGCTGCCCTGAACAGCAGACCCACCAAAGGCAGCCTGACCGATGGCGGCATCGCCTAGCCCGGCGCCATGGCCGGCGGGCGGCTGGGCCACGGGCACCACTGGGCTGTCCATCGCTGCCTGGGCGGCGGCATCGGCCACCTCTGTCTCTTCGATGACAGCGCCACCCCAAGCTCCCGATGGCGCCAGGTCAGCCCAGAAATCCTCACCAAAGCTGGGCTCGGCACCGGTCTGGGGATGCCCATCGCCGATGGCGCCGTCAGGGGTGTCATCGGGGCGGGGCGAACGGCGCGACATCTGCCCATTATCTCCATCCGGGCCGGTCGGCTCCAGTCTGGCGGGGGTCGGTGGCGCCGCTTGGGCTCAGGTCCAGACTTGAGTCAGCCACAAGACAATTGGCAGGGTGGCGAACATCAGGCAGTTGGACTGCACCGCTGTTTGGGCTGAGAACTGATAGGCGGTGCGGTGTTGAGCCGCCAACACCACTGTCATGGTGCCGCAGGGCAGCCCGTACATCACCGCGGCCACTTCCCCACCCAGGATGTCCAAGTTGAACAACCGGACCACCGCCAGGATGGCGATTGGCCAGATCAGCAGTCGCAGAGCGTTGGTCAGATAGCCGTAGGGGTTCTTGATCAGATCAGCCAGATTGGAATCGGCCAAACCGAAGCCAACAATCATCATGGCCAGCGGTGCCATGGCCGCGCCGATCATTTCCAGGGCGCCGGTCAACTCTGACGGCAGTTTGAGCCGCGAGAAGTACAGCACCACCGCCAGTACACAAGCAATGATGACCGGGCTTTTGGCCACTCTGACCAGGGAGAAGCGCCGGTCTTTGACCATGTTGTGCTCACCGAAGGTGAAGAACGCCAGGTTGAAGATCAGGTTGCCGGCCACCGAACAGAGCAGGCCGGGCGTGCCGTACAACTCGGTCACGATCGGTATGCCGATGAATGTGACATTGGGGAAGGCCACCAGGTTGACAAAGGCATGGCGGGTGTCGCGGTCCAACGGCAACGCTCTGGACAGCCCCCAGCTGGTCACAATGGCCAAGACGAAATAGGGCACGGAGATGGCCGTGGTGGTCAAGATGGACCGGGCCAGATTCGGTGAATAGGCCTCTGAAGCTGCCACCACCACTGCAAACGGGGTGACTACCTGCATCAGCAACCGGCCCAGATCGGAAGCGAACTGGGCGGAGACAAAGCCAGACCGGCGCAGCCCAAAGCCTAAGGCACCGGCCAACACCACCTTGGCCCCGATGGCCATCAACGCGCCCACTCAGCTCCCCCCTGGCGTCCCATCGGCGGCGTTCGCGGAGCCCTCAAAGCTTGACCGCTCCGCCGCCGCCAGGCCGCCACCAACCAAGCCCAACTGCCCTTGGGCCAGAATCTGCCCAAGCACTTGGGGGCTGGTCAGGTTCTCGCCTAGACGGTTCGGCTTACCGGCCTGGCCGTGATAGTCAGAAGCGCCGGTCTGCAGCAAGCCCAATCGCTCAGCCAGCGCGGTCAAACGGATCTGCTGAT
>JAIRTF010000108.1 GCA_031255075.1 Bifidobacteriaceae bacterium
TGGCTTTGGGCTACCGCGAATTGAACCGGTCCATCCCCGATTCGGGCACCTCCTTCACCTGGGGGGCCAGGGCCTTGGGGCCGCGGTTCGGCTGGCTGACCGGTTGGGGTCTGATCGCATCGACAATTGTGGTGCTGGCCTCATTGGCGCAGATCGCGGCGGTGTTCCTGTATGAAACCATCGACTGGATAATCAGCTCATTCGGTGACTCCACCTGGCATGTCCTGTCTGACTTGAACACCGGCAACAAGCTATTCAACGTGGTCTCTGTGGTGGCGTTGACCATTGGCGCAACCTGGTTTGTGTACCACGACATTCAGATCACTGCCCGGTTCCAATACATCATGGTGGCCTTCCAGTTGGTGGCGGTCTTCATCTTCGCGGTGGTAGCCATTGTCAAACACAACAAGGGCACCGGCCCGGACTACGGCAGCGACTTCTCATTGGATTGGCTGAACCCGATCAGCGTGATTCAACAACCGGGCTTCGGTTCAGGGGCGCTGATATCCGGGTTGACAGTCGCGGTGTTCATCTACTGGGGCTGGGACGTGGTGTTGACCATCACCGAGGAAACCAAGAACCCGCAGAAGACCCCCGGGCGGGCGGCCGCTTTGACCATTGTCTTGATCACCATCTACTACCTGTTCATCTCCATTGCGACCATCATGTTTGCTGGTGTTGGCGAACAAGAACTCGGGTTGACCGGCTCGAAGATTCAAGACGGAGAGAACGTCTTCGCGGTGTTGGCGGTGCCCGTCATGGGCAAGGGCCTGGCCATCTTGGTGTTCTTGGCCATCTTGTCCTCTTCCCTGGCTTCGCTTGAATCAACGTTTGTCTCCCCGGCCCGCACCATGTTGGCCATGGGCCACTACGGCGGCCTGGGCCGCGGCTTCGCCAAGACATCCAAGTTCGCCACCCCAGGCACGGCCACTCTGGTAGCTGGGGGCGTGGCCGCCGGCTACTACGCGTTGATGCGGCCCATCAGCGACAACGTCCTGTCTGACACGGTTGACACGACGGCTATCTTCATCTGCTTCTACTACGGCCTGACATCCTTCGCAGCGGTCTGGTACTTCCGCAAGCAGTGGTTCGCATCCTTCCGGAACTTCTGGTTCCAGTTGTTCTTCCCGCTGGTTGGCGGCCTGTTCTTGGCCTTCATGTTTGTCCATGAGCTGATCGGCTCAATGAGCCCGGACTACGGTTCTGGTTCCAACGTGGGTGGCGTTGGCCTGGTGTTTATCCTGTCCGCCATCATCTTGCTGTTGGGCGTTGGCCTGCTGATCTACAACGTCACCCGCCGGCCGGACTTCTTCCGTAAGGACACCACTTCCATTCCGGTTGGGTTTGCCGAATCCAACGGGTTGGACCCGCACTTCCACGCGCTGACAGATGAAGCGATTGACACGGCCGAGGCCGGCCACGACTTCTCCCTGTCCCACGAAGAGGACGGCTCCGCGGCGGCAGCCGGTGAATCCCAGGCGGCCACTACGGCTGTAGCGGTGGACGATGCCGCGCCGCAGCCCGCCGGCGAAGAGGCCGAGGACCCGTCAGGCGAGTAGGCGCCCCCGCAGCTGGCTGGCACCGGTCAGCCCATTTGGCTGCGGCGCTGAGCCGATGCTGGGCGCTGTGGGAGCGGCATCGGCCGCCTGCTGACGGCATGCTTGCGGCGGCGTTCGAAGCGTCCCGGCATGGTTCGGTTCAGCTCCCCGACCGGTGCTGGTCGCTCCGTTGAACTTGTTGTTGCACCTAAGCAGGGAGGCGAAACGGGATTAGGGTGGCATAGTGCCTTCTTCCACTCGGACCGTTGTCAAAGTTGACGGCCTGGTCAAACGATTCGGTGATCTGACAGCCGTCGATTCGATCAGCTTCGAAGTGCGGCCCGGCGAGTTGTTCGCCTTCCTGGGACCAAACGGGTCCGGCAAGACCACCACCATCAGATGTCTGACCACTTTGGACCGCCCCGACGCGGGCGAGATCTGGGTCGCCGGCAACCGCTTGGGCCAGGCCGATGACGCGATCCGCCGGTCAATTGGCGTGGTGTTCCAGGAACGGTTGTTGGACGACAAACTGACCGTTCGGGAGAACCTGACCGTCCGGGCCGAGTTGTACGGCTTCAGCCGGGCCCAGGTGGCTGAACGGATCGAGGAACTGGGCAAACAGATCGAGATTGCGGAATTCTTGGACCAGCGGTACGGCACGTTGTCTGGTGGCCAAAGCCGCCGAGCCGATGTGGCACGGGCTTTGATCCACCGACCGGAGGTGGTGTTCATGGATGAACCGACCGCCGGACTGGATCCCTTGTCACGGGACCAGGTTTGGAAGACCGTCAACTCGCTGAGGACGGGGTCTGGTACCACCATCTTCTTGACCACCCACTACCTGGCTGAAACCGAAGACGCTGACTACGTGGTCATGTTGGATCATGGCCAGGCGATTGAAAGAGGCACGCCCCAAGCTTTGCGGGAGAAGTTCTCCACCTCCATTTTGACGTTGACCGCCGCTGAGGATTTCGCCGGCGCGGAGGCTCAAATCCGGCGGGCCCTGGAGCCTTGGCCCAGCCGCGATGTTGGCGGCGCCATCCGAGCTGAGGTTGATTCGGCCGCTACTGCCCGGCAACTGCTGGCGGACTTAGGTGCGGCCGTAGGGGATTTCGAATTCCGGCACGGAACCATGGATGACGTGTTCTTGTCCCTGACCGAAAACGAACCGGAGGTTGGGGCCGGGGCCGGCGGTGCGGCATCGGGCAGCAAGAAAGCTGGGGGCACCGGTAGCAAGGGAGGCCCAAAGTGAGGACCTGGGCCTTTGCCAAACGCTGCCTGCGGATGTATCTGCGGGACCGGGCCACGCTGTTGTTTTCGCTGATGGCGCCGGCCATTTTGATGGTGCTGTATGTCGCGTTCCTGGGCAAAATGCAGGTTGATTCGCTGCGTCAGAACCTGCCTGGCGTGACTGATTCCCAAGCGCTGGGCGCCACCGCGGCTTGGGTCTCCGCCGCGCTGCTGACCATCACGGCGTTGACCGGCCCGCTGGTTGGGGTCAGCCAGCTTGTGACGGACCGAACCTCTCACCGCTTGGATGACTTCTTGGTCTCTCCGCTGACCCGGCGTGAGCTGATTGGCGGGCTGTGGATTGCCGTGGTGTTGTATTCCGGCACCATCCTGATGGCCCTGGCGGTTATCTGCTGTGTGGTGATTGTGCTGCTGGGCGGCCAACTGCCTTCAGCCGGCGGCTTGGCTTACGCCTTCGGGGCACTGGTCGGTTCACTGGTTGCGTTCTCAATGCTGCATCTGCTGATTGCTACCTTCTTGCCATCTGAGGGCTCGGTGGGTGCGGTCTCAGGGCTGTTCTCATCTGTGATGGGCTTCCTGGCAGGTGTCTACGTGCCGGTGGGGATACTTGGCACTGGCATGGCGTCCGTGGTGTTCGCTTTACCCTTCGGCCAGTCCGGAGTGCTGATCCGGGATGCCCTGGCGGCCCCATCAATCGACGCACTGCCAGGCGGCGCCGAGGCCGTCGGCGCGATTCGCGATGTCTACGGGTTTGACCTGATCATTGGCGGCAACACCCTGCCGATTTGGGTGGCCTGGATTGGCCTGGCCCTGCTGGCCGCAGTCTGCGGCATCTGGGCGCTGGCCCGAGTCCGCACTCTAGGCCGCCGCTAACCGCCAGCAATTCGCCGCCGCGCCAAGCCCTACGCTAGGGTGGAACGCGCCGCGCGCGCCTCACCAGCACGCCCGCGTGCACCGCCGCCTTAGCTCAGTCGGCAGAGCGATTCACTCGTAATGACTAGGTCGAGGGTTCGATTCCCTCAGGCGGCTCAAACACACAGGTCAAAGGCCTCTCCCAATTCCTGGTTCCGTGTTAGAGGGTTCGAGGTGACCGGAAACTGACCGGATTGGATTGAAAACCCTTCGAGCGCGCTGCGGACATCGGGTCCTTCGTCTGGTTCTTCGATGTAACGCCGTCTGGTCAGGGCGGGGTCTGAGTGGGCGAGTTGTTGGGCGGCGGCTTCCGCGCCCAGGGCGCGTGCGGTGGCGGTGCCGACTGTCTTTCGGAACCGGCGGGTGGTGACCCCGGCCCATTCGGTGTGGCGAACGCGGAACATCATCCACTGGTGCTCGATGGTTCGGACCTCGCGTGGTGTGGCGTTGGCGGTTGGGAAGACCAGGTTGTGGTCGCCGCCGGGGAGCTTCCGCTTCGCTCTGGCTTTGAGCATGTCGGCGGCCCAGTCGGGCAGGTGCAGACGGGTGGTCTTCTTGCCTTTGGTTATGTCCTCGCGGACTATGCCGACGCCCTTCTTGCGGATGATCTTGCCCGTGATGGTCAGCGTGCCTGCCTCCAGGTCGACATCGTCCCAGCGGACGGCCACGGCTTCGCCGACGCGGCAGCCGGTGGCGAGCATGACGCCGATGACGTCTGGCAGGTCGCCCCGCAGCGCCTTGTTGTCTTGGGCGAGTTGCTCGCGGAGTTGTCTGACCTGCTCGGCGGTCAGGGCTTGGACTTCCGCTTTCTGCGGCGTGATGCGGCTGACCTCCCTGATCGGGTTGGCTGGGATGATGTCGAACCGGACGGCCATGCCGAGCATGCCTGAGAGCACCGTGCGGCAGCCGCGGGCGGTTTCCTCGCCGTGCTTCTTGATGGTGGCTTGAAGGAACCGGTCCATCGCGGCGGTGGTCGCTTCGCGGATCATCAGGCCGCCCACGCCCGGCTTGATCTGGTTCTTGATGGCCTGGGCGTAGCGCTCCTTGGTGTTGTAGGCCCTGTTGGACGGCTCGATCTGCGTGCGGTGCCAGTAGTCGGCCAGGTCGCGCAGCCTGGTGGTGGGCGACAGGTCTCCGTCGCCGGTGGCGACCATGCCCTTGAGGGCGTCTATCAGCGTCCTCTCGGCTTTGGCTCCGGTGGCCGCCCAGCGGCGCACGCGGACCGTGTCGCCGGTTGACGTCCGGTAGCGGGCCGAAGCCACCCACCGGCCTGGTCCCTGGCGGGTGCGTGAGATGCGCCCCCACGTGTTCAGTGCCAGCGGGGGCCGGGCCATGGTGGCGCTATCCGGGGTCTTGGTTCGCCCAGGCGCGGGCGAGGTGGTTGGGCGGGATGCCGAGGGCGGGCAGGTCGCGGTCCTTGTAGAGGCCCAGGAGCGCGGCGGTCTCGGGGTGGGGTTCGAAGCCGTCCGCGTCGGGACTGGCGCCGAGGATCGTCTCCAGCTGGCGCGCCGAGGCGATCGCCGACGCGACGGCCGAGTCGCGCTCGTGTTGAGCGTTGAGCCGGTCGATGGCGTCTGCCGCCGCCGCCAGCTTCACCTCGGCTTGCTCCACGTTGCGGTGATGGAAATGGAGTTGCCGCTCCAGCCGGGAGAGCAGGGTCCAGGGGTTGACGGTGAGTTGGGCCGCCTGTTCCTCCGCGGCTCTGCCGAGCCACTCGCTTCGGCTCTCGTGGGGCGCGGGCCTGGGCAGGTAGCCGCGAAGCCAGTCCGCCGCCTCGGCCCCGGTCATCGACGCTTCTCCCGGAAGCGCCTCCACGGGGTCTGGAGACGGGGCGTAGACCAGCTCTGCGGGAGCGACGCCGAGCACGGCCGCGATGGCGAGGGCCTCGGCCAGGGACACAGCTCGCTGCCCGGTCTCGATCTGCGATATCGCCGGCCGCCCGAGCGGGACTCCGCCCTGGGTCAGCGCGTCGGACAGCTCCTGCGCCGTCAGCCCGGCCTCCGCCCTGGCGACAGCGATGTTCAAGCCCACCTGGGCCGACAGCCGGTCTTCCCAGGTGGCAGATTTCGGCTTTCGTCGGCGTTCGCTCACAAATCACAATCTATCACCCCTTGCGCTCCAGTCCTACACTACCTATAGTTGCCTGATCGCGCAAACCCGAGCCGTTGTGTTGCGGCGTCGAACACGAAGGAGTCCTCAATGGAAGCCCAAACCTGCCCGCACGGACCCGACCGCCTATGGAGCCCGGCTGAGACCGCCGACTACCTCGGAGTCCCGTTGGCGACGTTGTATCGGTGGCGCTCGGTTGGGTCGCCGTCGCCGGAGGGCATCCGGTTGGGCCGGCACTTGCGGTTCGACCCGGACAAGGTCAGGGCGTGGGCGGCGTCGCGTTCCGACTCGAGCCGGGCGGCGTGAGCCGCGCCCGTTGGGGGTTGCGAGTCGCGCGGTCCCGCGCCGGCCTGGCTCTGGGCGAGGCGGCGCTCGCCACGGGGCCCGACCCCGAAGCGCCCGCGGCCGCCGACGAGGCAGGCGGGGCGCTCGGCGACATAGCCCTGGGGGAGGCCTTCGCTGCTCCGGCACCCGACTGGCGGGAGGCGCGCCGCGTAGGCGCGCGCTGGGCTGGGCCTGCGTCGCCCCGCGCGAGAGCGGGGACTCGTGAGCCGTGTGCGAGTCCCGCTGGCGGTGGTTGCAGGCACGCGAACGAGCGAGCCGAAGCGCCGCAGTCCGCCGCTCACGCCGCCAGCGCAACCACTGCCGCCCCAACGCCGCACCCCCGCTCCGCGACCGGTCCCGCGTCGATAGCCCAACGCCGTCGCGGCTCGCTGCCGCTGCCATCGGCCGCTCGCCTCGCAACTGGTATTTGCTCCACACGTCTTG
>JAIRTF010000158.1 GCA_031255075.1 Bifidobacteriaceae bacterium
CGGACTTTGCCATCGGCACCGGAAACGTCTTGAATCGTCTTGGTGCCACTCCCGGCAAAGATAGCGCCGAAGGGCACCTCGTGCAGGGTCTCGAAGCCGAGAGTCACACCGGGAATCGAATTGTCGAAGCGGTCTCTGGCCGTCATAACGGCTTCAACTGTGGCCCGCCCGTTGGCGAAGGCTGCAGACCGGGACACTTCGAGCGAAGCCAGGGTGTGTTCCACCGAAACGTCGCCAGGTTTGAACTCGGCCCGCTGGGTTGTCCCAACCTGGCCAGCTGTGGTCCAGGCTTCGACCTCGTAGACACCGGCCTTCGTGACGGTGAACTCGGTCCACGTGGCAATGCCCCCATCCGTCGGCACCGGCTGGCTGTAGGACCAGTTGGTTTCGCTGGCTTCCCGGTATCGGAATGTCACCTCTACAACCGGCTGGTAGTGGTGGCCATCGCTATCAAGCAGTTCCGCCACGGCGGTGTGGAACTCCCTGTCAACTTCTTTCCGCTCTGGGGCGGTCGCGATGCGGAACAGCGAACTGCCCGGCCGGAACTCTGAGTTGGTGAATTCCACCACCGCCGGCGAGCCCTCAGTGATCGAGACCCTGGCTGGGGTGGAATCTACCTCAGCAGTGACGTTGAACCTTCCTAGGTTGTCTGACACCAAGATGAGGTCGGCAATCCCGTCATCGTTGGTGGCGATGCGGACCGTTGCCTGGCCACTGACCCCGCCCAGCACCCGGGTGCCGGCCGGAACGGAGAAGTACACGTCCCGTTGACGAATCACGTTGCCGCCCTCGTCGGTCACATAGGCTCTGACCCGTTGCGGGTCCGAACCGGTGGCCTGGGCCGGCGCTCTGGGCGATTCAAGCCGGGTCCTGCCCGGTCCGGAGAAGGGCGGTCCTGGCACCATGTGGGCGGTGTCATTCAGAGCCGTACCGTTGACCACCCTGACATTGAGGCTGGTGGCCTGGCCGGTGTCCGGGTTGGTGTAGGTGACGGTAATCAGCTTGTCATCAGCTTTGGTCCCGCTGAAAGTGGCGGTGTAGATTCCATCGCCAATGTGCCTGAAGCCGCTGACAGTAATCTCGCCATCGGCTGGGCCGCTGCCGCTCAGAGCACCGGCCCGGGTGGTCACTGGATAGCCGTTGGTGCCGTATAGCTGCACCCGGATTTCGCCGGTGTCGGTGCCGTTGGCCACGACTTCTGCTTCGGAAACACTGAACCAGGTGCGCGGATCGCCTGGGTTGACATTCCGGTCATCCCAGTCCAGGAGTTTCGGTGAGCCGCCCACCGCTTGGCCAGCCACCGTGGCAGTCAATGTGCAGTTGGAATCTGCCACGCCGGTCACCTGGTCGGCAACTTGGCCAGCCGCTGAGGTCGTGGCGGTCCGCGTGGTGGTGCCATCCGCGAACGATGCCGCGCAGCCCGCCCCGCTCAGGGTCAGAGTAACGCTTTGGCCGCCCAAGCGGTTGTGCCGCCCGGCATCCCAGGCGGTGACCCACACGGAGTATTGCTGGCCCACTTCCAGCACCGTGGGCGTACCGTCTGGATCATCATTCGGATCGCTTGGGTCATCGACTGGGTCAGATGGTGAAACCATCAGTGTCGAGGAGGAACCGCTGACTGGCGGTGCTGTGAATGGTGCGGACAGCACCTTGGTGGAGGCGTCGGCACCGTTGGTGATGTCGAACCCGCTTGGGGCGCCCCGCTGGTACGAGGCAATCAGCAGCCGGTCGCCGGCGAACTCCGAGTAGACCTTCAGCACATAGGTGCCGGTGGGGCATCCGCCATCGACCTGCGCCACTTGGCAGACAAAGGCACCGTCATTGTCAAAGTAGAGGCCCTGCCCGGCGAATGTGTCGTGATCCGCAGCCCTGACGGAGAGGACGTTGGCGGCATCGGTCACCGGGTGCTGGTCCTGGTCCTTGACGGTCACGGTGATGGTTTGGACACCCCAGTCGGCTGGCGCTACGCCGTCTGTGGCCCGGTTGGCCAACTGGCCGGCGGTCTGTGAAACAGTCGCCTGGGAGTGCAGTTCGGCGCCGGTTCCTTCAGCGAAATAGACCAGCGCCGTGCCCAGGGTGGCCGCACCCGATTCGCCGGTGGCGGTTATCCGATAGGTGCCGCGAACGGTGGCGTCTATCACAGTGGAGCATTGGCCCTGGGTGTTGAGGGTGCAGGTGTAGGTCTGGGCCTGGCTTTCCTCGAAGAAGGCGCCGTTGGCTGCAGCACCGCTGCCGGCGGGAGCCAAGGTGAAGGTCACCGGAGCGTTGGCGACCGGCCGGGTCTGCCATTCGCCGTCGAAGTCACGCAGGTGAGCCATGCCAGTGATGGTGGCCAAATAGCCGCCGCTGCCAGGGGATTTGGGGTTGGCCGGGTCTGGCACGGGTGCGACGGTCAACTCCGAGTACTGCTCGGTCAGCGCGGCGCCTATGGTCACGTCGCAGGTCAGATCACGCCACACGGGCGTGGTCTGCCCGGCTGGTTCAATGGCGATGGTGGTCTCGGTAGCGGTGATGTCGACTTCATCATTGGTACCGGTCTTGAAGCAGCTCACCTGGTCCGGGAGGATCTTGTAGCCGCCCAGGTCAGGCTGGACGCCCGGTGAACCAACCCGAACCAGAGTCCATCTGACAGACTGGCCCAAGGAGTGGACTGCATGGGCCTGGGCCGGCCGGACATAGGCGCCATCCGCCGGCACCTTGACACTGAAACTGTCGGTGGCGAACGGTGGCTGGGTGCGCAGGTTGAGGGCCTGAGCGAAGACGTTGGTTTCAACTCCAGCGGTTGAACGCACCCGCATGCGGATGGTGGCGCTGGTTGCGGAAATGGGGTGGTCTTCGATCTCCCCCTTGGGTACCCAAGATTCAGTTTCAGTGTTGGGCACGCCTCTGGACAACGGATCGACGTTCGGGTCCTGGCTGACGCGGGCCCTGATGTACATGGGGGTCGAATCGGTAATGGGGTCCACGGCGGCGGTGTATTCGCCATAGACGTAGCCACCAGTGCCGGGCGTTCCGTTCAGCAGCTGCTGGCTAAAGGTGGTGGAATATGTGCCCCCTGAATAGGGCGCCAACCAAGCTTTGGCAACACCTGTCGAGGCCAGCGTGCCTTCCACTTTGGCGCGGAACACGTAGGTTTCGCCAACGGTCAGCATGCCCCGGCTGGCCGGGTACCAGTCCAGTTCTGAGTACTGGTCATAGGTCTGGCCGGCGCGCTTGACGGCGTACCACAGGCCATCATCAGTGGCAGCATGCGGATCATAGAAACCGTCTGGCATGGTGGCGCCGCCTGGCCCTGGGGACCGGCCGTCTTCGTAGTAGGCGGATTCGCTGCCCAGACGCAGCGTGCCCGGGTCGCCGTAGGGGCCGCCTTCTTCGTTGGTGGATTTGTAGGCGGCGGGGGCGTCGCCCCAGGAGCCGGCGTAGGAGACACCGAAGTCAGCAGTTACCACCGCGTGGTCGGTACCCATGGTCACCTTGGTGACCACGTTGGCGCCGTGAACTGGATCAATCGGGTTGTCCACATGCTCCGGGTCAATTCCGTCATTGCGCGCACCGCGGCATTCACCGGAAGTGGTCATGGGTTGATAATCGCCCTGGGTGGTGCGGCACAGCGGTGTGACCACGTTGGGCGCCTGAGCGCCGATCTCTGTGTACTGCCCGGCCGAGGCATAGGACTGGCCGGCGTTGGCCCCATCCGCAACCGGCGGATGGGGACGCAGATAGAACACCGAACTGGCGGACGGAAGCAAGGCCGAATAGTTGCCGCTAGCGTTTGTGGTCATAACTCCGCGCAGTTCGGGAGCGGCGCTGGGCGTCTTCTGCTCCCAAATGTCAATGACCACACCGCCTAGGCCTGCCTCGGATTCGTCTTCGTCAATGTGGCCGTCGCCATTGCGGTCAATGTAGACCGTGCCCTCAATGACTGGAGCCACTTGGGCTGCCGCCAAGTCCAGAATGCCTGCAAACGGCTGACCGAGTGGAACGCTGGTGCCGGCCAGCGGATCCCACCGGTACATTTGGTAATTGCTGTGGCTGGTGTACAGGTCACCGTTCATGAAGGCCATGCCCCACACTGCGCCGGCAGTTCGATTTTCAAAAATGCGAACCACCTCGTAGGACCAGTCGCTGGACAAGACTTTGCCGGTGGCCGGGTCGCGCGGCACCGTGAAGCGCACCAACGCCCAAACACTGCCGTTTCGCGCCATCCGGTAGGCATTGCCATTGGCATCGATCGCCATATCGGAGCCCAACCCCCAGCTGCCGCTAACCGATTTTCTGGCGGCCGCAGCTTCCTCGTTCAAACTGCCGCCCGCTGGCGGCGTGGCAGTAGAGGAGTGGGCCGGGCTGGCCTCAAGGCTGAGGCTCGGCGCGGCGCTGGTGCCGGAGTTGACAACCCTGAAAATCCAGAACTCTGGGTTGTCTCCGCTGGTCCCGCCGGAGAAGGTCTCTTCCGCCGCCCGAATTGTGTAAAGCTCGCCGGTGGTTTGGTTCACTTCGCCGCCCCAGGTAGCGCCGGCGCCCGGTGCGAAATCACCCGAGGTTTGGTAGCAACCCTTGTCTCCGGTAAAGACCACAGCCCCGCTGCCTCCGCCGGAGGCCCAGCCGATCTGCGCCAGTCTGGTGTCTCCTTGATGGATCAGCAGCGGACCCATCGCCAGGTTTTGCCAAGCGCCGGTGCAAGTGTTGGGGGAACCATCCGCCACGCTCTTGTCATAGCCGACCTTGGTCTGAGAAGCGATGGTCGTGCCGGACACCGCCCATGGTGTCTTGACATACTGGGGGGTGTTATTGCCGTTGGCGCCGCCTCCCAGCCACAGCGTCTCCTTGTCGAACACGCCCTCAAATTCGTTCTGATACTTGATGGCCTCGGATTTGGCAGCGCTGTTGAGGGCCTGGACCACAACCATGCCACACAAGGCGGTGGCCGCCACCGCTCCTAGCGCGATGAACCTGGCCAGGCGACCGTTTAGCAAACCAACGCGGGGTGGACCACCTGGAGCGCCGCCCGGCGCCAATCCGACCTTGAGGTCTTGCCACCTGGCCGTTGACTGGGACCTCGGGGACGATTTCGGAGCACTGGATTCTTGACGGTTTCGGCCAACACGCATGATTTTTACCTTTTAGTTATGAGGGTGAGCACCTTTGCGCCAACCCTTTAAGCCATTTCGGGGGACAGTACCGACCAACGTTACCGGCATCTGCCGCCAAACCAGAAGTCCGGTGCGTGGTATTACTCAAATCCAGCTTCCAGAGGCAGCAGACATACCCTGGTTGCCCCCAGACTGACCGAAGTCTGGGTTTACTAGCCGTGGTTAACGCAGCGTGATGCGCTTTGGTCCAGCCTGCCAGGCACGCCAGGCGGAATCGACTATGGATAGCAGGTCATGTTGTGCTTTCCACTCAAAGACCTGCTCAATGCGGTCCACGTTGCCAACCAACACAGCCGGATCACCAGGCCGGCGCGGCTGGATCACCGGGTTCACGGCCAAGCCGCTGACCTGGCCAACCGTGTCTATCACCTGCCGGACCGAGGAGCCAAAACCGGTACCTATATTAAAGGTGTCAAACGGCCGCTCATCGCGTTCCAGGTAGCCCAACGCCGCCATGTGCGCGGTGGCGATGTCCACCACGTGCACATAGTCACGGACACAGGTGCCATCCGGCGTGGGGTAGTCATCGCCGAAGATGGCCGGCGGCCGGTCCTCATAGAGGTCTTGGAGCACCATTGGGATCAGGTTCAGGACGGCTGGGTCACCCAGATCGTCCCAACCGGCTCCGGCCACGTTGAAGTAGCGCAGGCTGATTCCCCTCAAGCCCCAGGCCCGGGCCGCGTCCCGAACCATCCATTCGCCCACCAGTTTGGACTCCCCATACGGGTTGATTGGTTTGGTGGTGGAATCTTCCGGCACTCGCTCAACTGGCGGTTGTCCATAGACTGCTGCGGAGGAAGAAAACACCAGCCGGTCCACATTCGCGCCCTGCATGGCCAGCAATAGGTTCGCCATGCCACCCACGTTCTGCTGGTAATACCAGGCCGGCCGTTCAACCGATTCACCAACCTGTTTGCGGGCCGCGATGTGCACCACGGCCGTGCAGCCATCCAGGGCATTTTGGAGTCTGGGGATTTCCGCGGTGTCAGCCAGGTCAAGCTGAATCAACTGGGCGTCACCAACCCGGCCAGCCTCACCGTAAGACAGATCGTCAACCACAATCACTTCATGTCCAGCCCGTGTCAACAGGCGAACTATGTGGGCTCCAATGTACCCGGCACCGCCGGTGACGCAGATCGACATGACTCCAATGCTAGCTGAGCCGGCTCTGGGACCCACTGCTCAGGGATGGGCGCTACCAGCCTCCAGCTGCCCCTGATGCCCGGCCGGTTCAATCTGGAAGGTGGAGTGTTCCAGATCGAAGTGACCCTTCAGACAACCACACAGTTGATCCAACAACACGTGGTACGCCTCCGGCGTGAACCGGTCCGGATCAACCACCACATGCGCGGTCAACGACTTCAGACCTGAAGTGATAGTCCAGGCGTGCAAGTCATGAACCGACCGCACCCCTGGCAATTCCTCCAGATGCCGCCGGACCTGGTCAAGATCCATATCCTCCGGAGTAGCCTCCATCAGCACCCTGAGCACATCCCGCAACAACAAGTAGGCCCGCGGCAGAATCAAACCGGCAATCACCAAGGACGCCACCGCGTCCGCCCGCCACCACCCCGTGGTCGCGATCGCCACACCGGAGGCAATCACCGCCACCGAGCCCAATGAGTCGCCAACCACCTCAAGGTAGGCGCCGCGGACGTTGATCGATTCTTTGGCCGCCCCCCGCAGCACCAACAGCGCCACCACATTAGCGACCAAGCCAATCGCGGCCAGCACCATGACTGGCACCGCCTCAATAGTGGTCGGTTCGGCCAGTCGCCGCAGCCCCTCTACGGCCACGCTGACCGCTATAGCCACCACTATCAAACCGTTGGACAGGGCCGCCAACACTTCGATCCGTCG
>JAIRTF010000166.1 GCA_031255075.1 Bifidobacteriaceae bacterium
CCGCGCCTGGCCTTCCAAGCTGCAGCTGGTCGGAGCCAACAAATCGAACGCGTACCCCTCGTAGAAGAACGCCACCGTAACACCGTCCACAGTCTCGCTGTTGGCCCAAGGCGGGATGGTGCCACCATCGGGGGTCAGAGTGGGAGCGCAGGCTGCCACAATCTCGCCCTCATCATCCTGGTGCTCAAACACACTTGAAGCGAAAAAAGCCGAGTACAACGGCGCGTGTTCGTCGGTGCCGTCAAATGTGCCGCTGCCTTCAACTTCAGCCTTGAGGAAGTACATGTAGCCGTTGCCATTGAAGACATCACCCTCATTGACCAGCTTGGAGGTGACACCCGTGTCCGAGCCGCTCTCAAACAGCATGGAACCGTAGTTGTCCACCCTTCCGCTGTTGATCAGATTAGATGCCTGACCCGGCTCCGAGCCGCCCTCGAAGGCGATGAAGCCGCCGCTATAGACCCCACCGCCGTTATCGAGGCTGACATTCTTGAAAGTCACACCTGCACCTGTGGAAACGGTCAACGCGCCGTCAGCTCCGCCTCCGTCTTTCCGGTTCTCCACCGGCACCGATATCACCACATCGGAACCAAACACGTAGAGGTTCCATTCGTTGACTATTTTGCCATCCCCAGAGATCGACGCCCCATCCTCCAGTTCAATATTTCCGCTAGAGGCTACCCGAAGGGTCTCGTCGGCCGCCAACACCAGCGGTCCATTCACGGTCCACGTACCGTGGACCACGGTCTCGTTGCCGTTCACGGTGCAGACTCCGACCGGGCAGGCGGGGTCGGTGGCCTGGGCTGGGAGGGCGGTGGCAGCGGCGCCTGCTATGGCCAGGCCGAGGGTTCCAACCGTGGCGCCAAGGCGCCGCAGAGCTTTCTTTGGGGTTGACTGGCGTCCGGAATGGACGCATTGGTTTGACACGCTTTTCTCTTTTCCTCTGAGCACACTTCGCCCCTGGGGCGACACCTTTTCGCTCACAGCCTAGCGCCAAAAAGCCCCGCCAGATCCACAGCCGGAACCCCACGAACGATCCGCCGCAAACCACTCGCCCGTCCCCAAGCGCCCACCAGCGGAAATGCCCCGGATTGTCCAGAGGGCTATGTGTAACCGTCTGGCTCAAAACACGGCAGCAAAGAAAGGCCCGGCCCGGATGGGGTTTCCCCACACTCCGGGCCGGGTCAATTCTTGGAGGCTAGTGCCTCATAGGTGTTGTCAAATCAGAGCTCTCCGCCGACGGGCTGCCATCACCAGGCACAGCACACCAATGCCGATCAGCAGCCCAGCCCCCCCGGCGACCTGCGGGCTAACCG
The DNA here is from genome assembly GCA_031255075.1 of Bifidobacteriaceae bacterium. Taxonomy (GTDB): domain Bacteria; phylum Actinomycetota; class Actinomycetes; order Actinomycetales; family WQXJ01; genus JAIRTF01. The sequence continues at coordinate 1,317 of JAIRTF010000166.1, forward strand.
AGGCGCCGGTCGGTGGCAGAGGAGTCGGCGCCTTGGGCGCATAGACCGCCACCAGGGTGAGCGGGCCGCCGGGCATCTGGCGGCTCAACACTGCGGTTTGGGATTCGATGGCCACGTCCGTTATGGAGATTCCCTCGATGGAACCAGTTACGCCGCCCCAGGCCTGGAACGGATAGCTCTGGCCGTCATAGGTGCAGTTTTCGGCTGCGGTCAACTTGAACTGGAAGCCCTCATACATGTAGGCAAGGCCGGCGCCATCAACCGAGTCCTCAATCCACCAGGGTTTGGTTGGGTCCACCGGATCGGTCGAGTCGATGGCCTGGAAAGTCGGCGCGCAGGCCGTCGCCAGGTCATCCGATCCGCTTACATCCACCCATGAGCCATACAGGGCGGCGAACAACGGCTTGTTCTCCGGCGCTGCCGCGTCCCAGGTACCTTGGTTGTCGACTTCACTCATCAGGAAGTACATGTGGCCTTCGTTGTGCACGGTGCCGTCGGCGTTGTTGATCAGCTTGGATGTCTGGCCGGTGTCCAGATCACCAGTGAAGAAGATATCTCCCCTGCTGTGCACCAGGCCGTTGTTGATGAGGTTGGCGTTGTCGAAATACACGGTAACCCCGACGTCCTGTGACCACATACCTGCGCTGCCCAAGTCCGGGTCGAACCCCATTTCAGTATCCACGCCGATGTGGACCGTCGGCCCAACTATGAGCATGTCCCAATAGTTGATCAGTTTTCCAGCGCCGGTCAAGGAAGAGCCATTCTCAAACCATAGTTCGGCGGCGTATCCGACCACGATTGTCTCGTTGGCTTCCAAGGTGTTGACTCCGTTAAGGCTGACCTGGACTGGGTCGTCTTGATTATCACCTTGGATGGTGTAGGTCACGTTTCCGGACGCGTCCGTTGTGACGGTGCATTCGGTTGGCTCGCAGGTGAAACCAGTTGCGGCGTTGGCGGCCGGGGCGCTGACCGCCACTCCGGCAACCGCCAAGCCGAGGGCTCCGCCCACGGCTCCCAGCCGCTGCCAGAAGTGCCTCGAGTGCGAAAGATGTTTGTTGTGAATGGGTTGGCGCCCCATAAGTGTCCCCTTTTCTCCGATGATTGAGCCGCCCCTACGGCCCAACTCCACACGATACCTTAATGGTTGAGGAGTCTCCCAATTGAGGGCATTCGGGACAGCGGTTGGGCTGATTCGGAGCCAAAAAGAAGCCCGGCCCGGAGGGGGTTTCCCCACACTTCGGGCCGGGCAAATTTTTGGAGGCTAGTGCCTCACAGCTGTTGTCAAATCAGGCTCTCGCGCCGACGCGAGGCCACCACCAAGCAGATCACGCCCAGGCCGATCAGTACACCGCCACCAGTCAGCGGCTGAACCACCGCTGCCCTGGATGCACCAGTCGGCGGTAGTGTCGGCTGAGCCGACTTGGCCGGCTGAGGAGCAAGCGAACCATAGGCGGCGATGAACACAGCCGATTCGGAGCGCGTGGTGTACTCACCGATAACAGCGGTCAGCGGATCGAGTTCGATCATGGTGCCGACCACATTCTCCAGCGGCCCTTGGATCAGGCCCCAACCCAAGAACGGCTGAGCTTGACCATTGAAGCTGCAGCTGGTCGGAGTGGACAAACTGAACTGATACTCCGCAGGGAAGAACGCCACCGCGATGCCGTCCTCGACTTCCAGGGCTGCCCAGGTGGGGATGGGTCCACCATCTTTGGGGGTCAAAGTGGGAGCGCAGGCCGCCACAATCTCACCCTCATCATCCTGGTGCTTGAACACGCTCGAAGCGAAAACTGTCGCGTACAACGGCGCATGCTCGCCGCTGGCATACCAGTTGCCGAGGTCTTCGACCTCAGCCAAAAGGAAGTACATGTAGCCGTCGTTGTACACATTGCCGGTGTTGACGAACTTGGATGTCACGCCAGTATCCGAGGCACTCTCAAACAACATGACGCCCTCATTGGCCACATTTGCCTGGCTGTATGGAGTGTTGACGCTGACCAGGTTGGAGGCCAGGCCAGCCGACGCACCACCCTCGAAAGCGATGAAACCTAAGTTGTAGACGACGCCGCCGTTGTTCTCGAGGCTGACGTTCCTGAAAGCTAGGGCGGCGCCCGAGTCAACGACCAATCGGCCGAATGCCGAGGTTCCGTTGTACTGGTTCTCCATCGGCACTGAGATGACCACATCGGAACCTGACACCCCAAGGTCGTACTGGTTGATGATCCGGCCATCTCCGGTGACGGATGCGCCTTCGCCTAGCTCCAGTACGCCGGCGACGTCGATTCGAATGGTCTCGCCGCCGGTCAGCACCAGCGGACCGTTGACGACCCAGTGGCCTGTTACCACGGTCTCGTTACCGTTCACAGTGCACTCTGTAGCCGGGCAGGCCGGGCTGACAGCCTGAGCCGGCAGGGCGGTCACAGCTGCACCGGTCAGAGCTAGGCCAAGGGTTCCAACAACGGCGCCCACGCGCCGCAAGCATTTCTTAGGGGTTGATTGACGTCCGCCATGGACGCGACTGTTTGACATGCTTTTCTCTTTTCCTTTGGGGGCATTCGGCCGCTTGGGCCACACCTTTTCGCTCACAGCCTAGCGGCAAAAGTCCCATCGGCTCCACCCATTTCCGGCCAGATTCGGCCGAAGGGGTGCGCCCTGCACCCAGTCGGCATCACGCGAGCACCCCAAAAAGGGCCACTCGGAATCAGGTCAAGGCGCGGGTCACACTGGCCGAAGCCACCTCGGTGGCGGAGGCTTCAACCACCACAGACACGGCCAGAGTTTCGCGGCGGATCATTGAAGCATGCTCGCGAACCGCCGCCAGCCAGGGGCGCGGCACCGACAAAGAAAGCGCAATCCGGTCAGCCACATGCAGTCCAGCGGCTTTGCGTTCGTCTTGGACCAGCCGGACAATATCCCGGGCATAACCCTCGGCCAGCAGCGAATCAGTCACCTTCAGATCCAGCAGCACAAAACCATCGCCGGCCAACACTGTTGACCCGATCTTGTCGCCAAACTTGTCCTCCATAACGGTGCGAGTGGTGTACTCGGATTCCAATAGCGCCACCGGTCCGTCCACGGTGGTAACCACCACGGCTCCGCCGGCATCCCGCTCCCAAGCGCCGGCCTTGACGGCTTTGATGACGGCCTGGACCTGACCGCCCAGGCGTGGCCCGGCGGCTCTGGCGTTCACATCCAGCCGGGTGTAGACACCGTGCCGTTCGGCCGCGTCCGCCGAATACTCCTCCAACTCCAAGTGTTTGACGTTCACCTCGGCGGTAATCAAGTCGACGAACGGCGCCAACTCCTCAACAGACGTATCGACCACCACCAGCGAGGCCAGCGGTTGGCGCACCTTGATACCGTGGGCTTTGCGCACCGACAGGGCCGCTGAGCAAACCTCGCGGACCCGGTCCACCAGGGTGACCAACGCGGCATCGTCCACCAAGACGGGGTCCAGGACGGAGCCGAGTTCTACCGTGGGCCAGGCCTCCAAATGGACAGACCGGCCGCCGGTCAGACCGCGCCAGATTTCCTCACTCACCATGGGCAGCAGCGGCGCGCTGACTCGTGTCAACACTTCCAACACGGTGTAGAGCACGTTGAACGCGGCCGGGTCTTCTTGCCAGAAGCGGTCCCGTGATTCACGTACATACCAGTTGTTCAACGCGTCCAAGAAGCTCCGGATCGATTCGCAAGCCTCTGGGATCAGGTATTCGTCCAACTGCTGGCCAACCGATTCGACCAGCTGCCGGGTGCGGGCCAGGATGTACCGATCCAGCGGCACCAAGCCGGCCACCTCATCTGGTTCCACCCGCCTGGCCGTATAGCCGGCGCCACCATCAGCGGCATTGGCGTACAGCGAGAAAAATGACCAGGTGTTCCACATCGGCAACAGCACTTGCCGGACGGCGTCACGGATGGCTTCATCGGTCACCACCAGGTTGCCGCCGCGCAAAATGGCACCGGACATCAAGAACCAGCGCATCGCATCGGCACCGTCCCGCTCAAAGACGGTCCGCACATCGGGGAAGTTGCCCTTGGATTTGGACATCTTCAGGCCGTCATCCCCCAGGACGATGCCGTGCGTCAGGCAGGTCCGGAAGCTCGGCTTGTCGAACAGGGCCGTGGCCAACACATGCAGGGTGTAGAACCAGCCGCGGGTCTGGCCGATGTATTCAACGATGAAATCACCCGGATAGTGCGTCTCAAACCATTCGCGGTTCTCGAACGGATAATGCACCTGCGCAAATGGCATGGAACCGGATTCGAACCAGCAGTCCAGTACCTCTGGCACCCGCCGCATGGTGGAACGGCCGGTCGGGTCATCTGGGTTGGGCCGGGTCAGATCATCAACCGCTGGGCGGTGCAGATCAGCCGGCCGGACACCAAAGTCGCGTTCCAACTCATCGAGCGAACCGTAAACATCAACCCGGGGATATTCGGGTGAATCCGACATCCACACCGGAATGGGGCTGCCCCAATAGCGGTTCCGGGAGATGGACCAATCGCGGGCCCCTTCCAGCCATTTGCCGAACTGCCCATCACGGACGTGGGCCGGGTGCCAGTCGATTTGTTGGTTCAGTTCCACCATCCGGTCGCGGAACTTGGTGACCGCCACAAACCAGGAGCTGACGGCGTATTGGATGAGCGGCGTGTCACAGCGCCAGCAGTGCGGGTAGGGGTGGTCATAGGTTTCCTGGCGGAGCAGCTGGCCGGCTTCTTTGAGCGCCTGGATGATCGGCTTGTTGGCCTCGAACACTCCCAGGCCGGCCCACGGGTGGACCGGTTCGGTGAAGCGGCCCTCCGGGCTGACCGGGTTGACCAGTTGGATGCCGGCGTCATCTGTGACGACCTTGTCTTCCTCGCCGTAGGCCGGCGCGATGTGCACCAAGCCGGTGCCGTCACCGGTGGTGACATAGTCTGCTGCCAACACTTGGAAGGCACCTTGGGCGGCGCGGTCGGCAAAGAAGTCAAACAGCGGGCGGTAGCGCAACCCCACCAAGTCGGCGCCCTTATAACGCCCCTTGATCGGCGGGTTCTCGCCCAGTTCGCGGGCATAGGCCGCCAGCCGAGCCTCAGCCAACACCACCCGTTCACCGGGCATGGTCTCGGGTTCCACCAGCACATAGTCCACGTCCGGCCCAACCGCCAAAGCCAGGTTGGACGGCAAGGTCCACGGCGTGGTGGTCCAGGCCAAGGCCGAAGCGCCGGCCAACTCGGCGTGAACTGCGGGGGGAGCGGCATCGTCCACATAAAGCTCAAAGGCGACCGTTACCGCGCGGTCCTGGCGGGCCCGGTAGACCTCATCCATGCGCGTCTCAGAGGCGCTCAGCGGTGTGCCGCAACGGAAGCAGTACCACAGCACCTGGTGGCCTTCGTAGATCAGCCCCTTGTCCCACAACGTCTTGAAGGCCCACATGACGGACTCCATGTAGTCCAGGTCCAGGGTCTTGTAATCGTGGGCGAAGTCCACCCA
>JAIRTF010000169.1 GCA_031255075.1 Bifidobacteriaceae bacterium
GTGGCCGGCGTGGCCGGCCAGTTGGCAGTCCTGACTGTGGCGCTGGTTGCCTTCGGCTACCTCTACGTAGGCCTGGACCGCCTCCGCCAGTGGGCCAGCCGCCGTCCCCCTAAAGGAACAGGGCACGCGGCTTCGCAGGTGCAAGCGTTGTCATAGGCGACTGCAAGAATTGATTCATGAATGAAGGCTTCACGGTGACCAGGACTGAACATGATGAGACCGTGGCCTTGCTGGCGCTGCTGCGCGCCGTACCAAGGGGCGTGACTTGGGCCGACGTCGCGGGTGAGGTCATGCTCGCCGGATCGTCGGCTTCCGTGCTTGAGAAGGTTCGTGCGGAGGACGGAGCGCTACTTCCTGATCCCGCTCGTGCCGAGCGTATTGGCGAGGCTCTGCGACGCGCTGAAGTGGAGGTGGCGGAGTGGGAGGAGCGTGAGCTCTCGCTGGTCACGGTGCTCTCGACTGATTATCCAAGGCACCTGGCTGGAGTCTTTGACTGTCCGCCGTTCTTGTTCTTTCGTGGATCATTGCTTCCAGACGATCGCGGCATGAGTGTGGTTGGGTCCCGCAAGGCATCACCGGAGGGGCTTGCCATGGCCCGTCGCGCGACAGGATTGCTGGCTGAACGGGGACTATCTGTCATTGCTGGCCTGGCCGAAGGGATTGACACGGCCGCTCACTTGGAAGCGCTGTCCCTGGGTGCGCGTACTGTCGGCGTCCTGGGTACCGGTATTGCTCGGTACTACCCTGCCTCGAACCGCGGGTTGCAGGACCAGATCGCAGCCAAGGGCCTGGTGATTTCTCAGTTCTTGCCAGACCAGCCGCCCACCCAGACGACGTTCCCTATGCGCAATGGAACTATGTCGGGCTACGGTCTGGCCACCATTGTGGTCGAGGCCGGCGAACACTCTGGTAGCCGCATTCAGGCTCGCAAGGCAGCGGATCACGGGCGGCCAGTCATACTGTCAGAGCGGGTTGCGACTTCAACTCAGTGGGGAAGTGCGATGGCGCGCGAGCCCTGGGTATGTGTAGCTGGCTCAGACGCCGAGTTGGCCGACGCGATCGACCAGGTGATCGCTGACAGCCGCGATGGCATCGTGGAGGCCTTGGGTCTGGCGGCGCCATGATCTCGCCCATCACCGACAGTGAGTTCTTGCGCAGGCACAGCTCATATCTGTCGAATGTCAAGCCTGGCCTCCCTCCGTGCGGTGATCGCCCCGGAACTTGCTCCACATGTGCAATGCCGCTGCTCCCGCATGCGGCATGTTCTCAGTGCAGAAAGGTCAGGGAGGCCGCTGTAGCCCAGGGCGTGCCTTTCCCTATCGACTGCATTGCGTTTCTCACCTACGCCGTTGTTGGACCGGCTCTCGCTACCCGCAGTGCCCCTACCCTGGTGGCAGAGGCGCACGTGGACAAAGGGCGCGAGGCTTATGCTGTACTTTCCGGATACAAGGCGACGGAACAACCCAACCGACGGTGGTCAGCCGCCGTGCATTGGGCAGCTTGGTTTCTGCTTCGATGGGGCCCCTGGCGTGAGTGGCCCGCTCGTCAGCATGACCCTGCATGGCGCTGGGCCACTGTTCCGTCTCTTCACACGAGCCGCAGAGGAGAACATCCTCTGCACCAAATCGTCTCCGCTGTGTTTGCCGACCGTCCCGAAGTGCTCCTGGACGCGCCGAAACCAGCTTCAGGACGAGAGTTTCGCCCTGACTTGTTTGTTTGCGAGGGCCTGCCCCAGGAAGCCCAGGTACTCCTGGTTGAGGATTCATGGACTTCTGGTGCCAATGTGTTGAGTGCTGCCGCTGCTCTGAAGCGGGCAGGGGCCATCCGCGTGAACGCAATGATTCTTGGCCGCCTGCTCAACCCGGCCGAATGGGGGCCGAGTCGCGAGTTTATTGAGAACGGCGGTCTTCGACTCGACTTTGGTGACGGCAAACGACCAGGCTTCGATCCCCGTCGCTCGCCATGGGCCACCGTCAAATAGCCTGGTGGACTGGAACCAGCATCTGTCGGGGACGAAGGGCACTGGGATTCTGCGCGATGCGGCGCCGTCGGCTTGGGTCTGCGGGGCCAGCCGTGGGGCTGGCGGCAGGGGCGCGGGCTACGCCGCTGGCGAAGACTGAACGGTGCGGCGGATCGCGGGGCGGGGCTGGTGCGATAGGCTGGTGGATCGCCGTGTAACGGCCGCGGTTCGTAGCGCCCGGGTGAACAGGCCCCGGAGCTCCGCGCAGCAACCAGCAAAAGGAGAAGAACAGAGCTATGCCGCTCGATTCAGCCACCAAGGCCAAGATAATCGCCGAATATGGCACTCATGAGGGTGACACAGGCTCACCCGAGGTGCAGATCGCGCTGCTGTCGCAACGCATCAAGGACCTGACCGAACACTTCAAGGTCCACGCCCATGACCACCACTCCCGCCGCGGGTTGTTGCTGCTAGTGGGTCAGCGCCGCCGTCTGTTGGACTACCTCCAATCGGTAGACGTTGAACGCTACCGGTCGATTGTGAAGCGCCTCGGGCTGCGCCGTTAACGGATCTGGCCGCCTTTCGGGGCGGCCAAAGCCAACAATTCAATAGGGCAATCAGGTCGGGGTGCAATCCAACATGGACGCGGTCCTCGGTAGTGGCCCCCGTAGGCCGGCCCCCAAGTGAGTACGTGTACGGCGAGCCCAACGCGGCATCGGGCACGGAAAACTGACTGGCTGGAAGGCTACGTGAGCCTCAATCGAAGACCGCCTGTGAAGCCCTGACCGTCAACATTGCGGCGCCAACAACCTGGCCGAACCGCCGGGTGAACGCCGCCAACGCAAGACAGGAGGGCACCTGTGGAAGGTCCCGAAATCACATTTTCTGAGGCCGTGATTGACAACGGCTCATTTGGCAAGCGCACCGTGCGCTTTGAAACCGGACGGCTGGCCAAGCAGGCCGGTGGGTCCATCAGCGCCTATCTGGATGGCGAAACCATGGTTTTGTCAACCACCACGGCTGGCAAACACCCCAAGGACCAATTCGACTTCTTCCCGCTGACCGTGGACGTGGAAGAGCGGATGTACGCCGCCGGGCGCATTCCCGGCAGCTTCTTCCGGCGCGAAGGCCGGCCCACCACCGAAGCTATTTTGGCTTGCCGGTTGATTGACCGGCCGCTGCGACCCCTGTTTGTCAAGGGGCTCCGCAACGAGGTGCAAGTGGTTGAAACCGTCATGGCCCAAGACCCGGATGACGCCTATGACGTGCTGGCCATCAACGCGGCATCGTTGTCCACGCAGATCGCTGGACTGCCGTTCTCCGGTCCGGTTGGGGCCACCCGGCTGGCTCTGATTGACGGCCAGTGGGTAGCATTCCCGCGCTGGTCAGAACGCGAAAGGGCAGTCTTCGAGATTGTTGTGGCCGGCCGGATTGTGGGAGATGACGTAGCCATCGCCATGATTGAAGCCGAAGCCGGCGTCAAAGCCTGGGACCTGATCAAGAACCAGGGCGTGGCCGCACCAACCGAGGAAGTGGTGGCCGGTGGCCTGGAAGCCGCCAAACCGTTCCTGCGGGACCTGTGCCTGGCCCAGCAGCGCCTGGCAGATCAGGCCTCCAAGCCGGTCCGCGAATACCCGCTCTACCCGGACTACCAGCCGGACGCCTATGACGCCACCGCTCAGGTGGTGACGGACAAACTGCGTGAGGCCATCGCCATTGCGGACAAGCAAACCCGCGAAGCCACGCTGGAGGAAATCAAAGACCTGGCGTTGGGAGCCCTGGAAGCCAACTTCCCAGAGCGGGAAAAGGAGATCGCCGCAGCGGTCCGTTCCATCACCAAGAGCCTGGTCCGCGAACGGGTCCTGACCGAAGGTGTCCGGATTGACGGCCGCGGCCTGAAGGACATTCGCACGCTCAGTGCCGAGGTTGAGGTGCTGCCGCGGGTTCACGGTTCAGCCCTGTTTGAGCGCGGTGAAACCCAGATTCTGGGCGTCACCACCCTCAACATGTTGCGCATGGAGCAGCAGATCGATTCGCTGAGCCCCGTCACCCACAAGCGGTACAT
>JAIRTF010000234.1 GCA_031255075.1 Bifidobacteriaceae bacterium
ACCGCCACGGCCGCCGAATTGCGCCAACGCGGGGAACGAGTTTTTGGTGAAATCGCAGCCGGCCAACTCAAAGTGTCAATTGGCCACGAATACCGATTAGCATCCGCAGACCAAGCACATGCGGCATTGGAATCCGGATCTACCCGAGGGAAGGCTATTCTTATTCCCTAAGTTCACAAGGAAGGTGCTTCAAGATGCGAACTTCCCCTCGCACGCACACTGCCAACGGCAAGCATCGCGCCACCCGGCGCGCCGGGACCGCCCACAAGCGGCCCCAACACCTGGTGGCGGCTACGGCTGCCACGGTGATCGCTTTGGCCGGTCTGGCTGCCGCCACCGCCCCGTCAGCCGAAGCCGCTGTTCCGGCCACATTTACGCTGTCCGGCTCCGGTTATGGCCATGGCGTTGGCATGTCGCAATATGGCGCTCAGGAAATGGCCAAAGCCGGCCACAACACCGCTTCAATCCTGGGGTTCTACTATCCCGGAGCACAGATCCAGAGCCGCACTCTGGGTAATGTGCGGGTACAAATAGCCCAGGCCAGTTCCGTGACAGTGCGCTTCTCCGGAGCGGCCGGCACCGTGACACCGCAGGGCGGTGCGGCCACAGCGGCTGCTAAAGGCTCGGTCGTGGCGCTGGGGGTTTCGGGCAGCAACGTGACGGTCGCCGGGCTAGGCGCAGCCAAGTCCGGCGCCTCGGTAGCGATCGGTTGGACCGGCTCCAACAACTGCTCCGGATATGTGGCGGTGGATGGCACCAACGGTGGTGCGTCCGGTTACTGCCGGGGTTCGCTGACCGCCACCGTCATCAGCGGCAAGGTGAATCTGATCGCCACCGTGGGCCTGGCCAGGGATTACATCTACGGTCTTGGCGAAATGCCATCTTCTTGGGGGAAAGCGGCTCTGAGCGCCCAGGCCACCGCCGCCCGGACCTATGCCGCCAAGCAGACCTACAAGTCATCTTGCAACTGTGAGGTCTACGGCGACACCCGCTCGCAGTATTACTCCGGCCGTTCCAAAGAAGTCGAAGGCACTTGGGGTGCGCTGTGGGTGGCGGCGGTCAACGCCACCGCCGCCTCGGCCACACAGGGTGACCTGCTGATTCACGGCGGCAGCCCGATCACCGCCGCCTACGGTTCTTCCAACGGTGGCTGGGTGGAATCCTCAGCCGAGATTTGGGGCGGTGCCCTGCCGTACCTGGTCGCGAAACAAGACCCTTGGTCGGTTGCCTCCGGGGTACCGGCCTCCGTCAGAGCCTGGACCGTCACCAAGACCCAGGCGGAAATGAAATCTATCTTCGGTTTGAGCGATGTCGCTTCGGTCACCGTCACCGCCAAGACGGCCGGCGGCAGCGTCAAGACGATTCAGGCCAAGTCCTCTGGCGGGGCAACTTCGACCATCAATAGCCCGGAGACCGTTCGGTCGAAGTTCGGTACCCGTTCGGCGCACTTCTCCGTCTCCTACGCTGCGCCCCCACCGCCGCCCACGACCAAACCACCGGCACCAACAACCAAACCGCCGGCGCCGAGTCCAACTCCGACACCTCCGCCACCGCCCAAGCCTTCGCCGACTCCAACCAAGCCGGCCACACCGGACAAGCCCACAACTTCCAAGCCGAACAAGCCGTCCACCTCAAGCCGGCCCAATACGCCATCTGGGCAAGTCACTCCGAACCGAACTCAAACCAACGGCACGGCTTCCAAGCTGCCGTTGGCGCAGTTCACCGGCGTGTTGCAAAAGATCTGCAAGCTGGTGTTGACCCACTTCCTGAGGCTTGGTCCTCCAGCGATCGCCTAAGCACGCCAGTTGGCGTGGCGCGTTGGACCGCTCTAACCGGCTTCGACTGAACGGGTCAGGCGGACCACCGAATCGCGCTGCGCCGCGCCTGCCGGGTCTGGCGTGAAACCGGCGGCTCGCCACCGTTTGACCTCCGCCGATCCGCCGGCCAAGGTCCACACCTGATCTATGCCGGCCGCTTTGAAGGGACCATCCGGTCCGTAAACGAAGGCCGGCGGCAGCGGGTGGGAAGAATCAGTCGAATAGACCGCCAGGACTTCGGCCGCGCCCTCGGCGGTACTCGGGCCAACGGGCAGGCCAAAGGTGGTGGCGCTGGCGGGCACCGCGTCCCTGGTCCAAGCGACCAACCCGGCCACGCGGTCGTCACAGAACACCAAGGCCACATCTGCCCGGCCCTGAGCCAAGCGGGCCATCAGCGCTGGGGCATCATTCAGAACAGCCTCGCCATGCCGGGATAGGAACCAGCGCACTACCGAGCTTTCGGCATCCACCCTGGCGAAACTCATGGCCAGTTGGCTGGCGGCCGGACGTTTGGATTTGCGTAGTCTCACAGCCCGTTCCCTCCCGTGCCTCGCTTCAGGCCCGCAACTCCGCTCCGAAAGCGCTGGCCACCTGGTCGATCACAGCCTGGCGGGCGGCCCCGATCTCAGCCGAGGTCAAGGTGTGATCGGCAGCGCGCAGGCGCACTGCCAGGGCCACAGATTTCATGCCCTGGGGGATTTGGTCGCCGGTGTATACATCGAACACTGAAACCGCTTCCGCCAGTGAGCCGAGCGCGTGACGGGCTGCCGCCACCAGTTCACCGGCAGGCAGATCCTGGCGGACCACAAAGGCCAAATCCTCTTTGGCCAGCGGCTGAGTGGATAGCGGCTGGGCTCGGATCAGGTCTGGCGCCAGTGCTATCAGCTGGTCCAAGTCAACCTCAAATGCCACCGCCCGTTCCGGCAAGCCAAAGGCCGCCACGACCCTTGGATCAAGTTCTCCGGCGTGGCCAACGGTGATGCCTTGGACCGTCAGCGCAGCACAGCGACCGGGATGATAGGGGGCTGACGTGGCCTGAACCGGTTGGACTTCCAAACCAACGGTGCGGCCAATCAGGCGGCCGGCTTCCACCGCGTCGGTCCAATCGGCTGGGCGGCCACTGCCCCAAACGCCGGTGTATTGGCGCGCGCCCATCAGCACACCAGCCACATGGCGGGGCTGATCCGGCACGGCCTCGAACAGGGTTTCCAGTTGATCTGGCGCCGGGCGCCGGTCCACCGGATAGATCGGTGCGATCCGCGCCTCGGCGGGCGCTTCGGTCACCAGGCCGGATTCGAACAGGCCCACATCAGTGGCGCCCCGGCCCACGTTGCGCCGGGCGGCGACCAACAGTGTCTGCAGTACGGCGGTGCGCATCAGCGGAGCTGCCGCATCCAACGGGTTGGCCAACCGGACAGCCTGGCGCCGCTGGTCGGCCCGGGCGTAGCCCAACGTGTCGAAAACGCCGCTCCCCACAAACGGATAGCTGAGCACTTCAACCAGGCCGTAATCAGCCAACGCCCGGGCGACTGAGCGGCGCAACCGCTGCGATTTGGTGAGGCCGGGTCCGGCCGGGGCGGCCGGCAGAACAGAAGCGATGGTGTCATAGCCGGCAATCCGGGCGACCTCTTCCACCAGGTCCACGGCTCGGGTCAGATCCGGCCGCCAGCTGGGCGGCGTGACCAGCCAAGACGCCTTGTCAGACTGGTCAACGGCACAACCGATCAGCTCCAGCACCTCAGCTACCTTGGCCGGGCCGTAGGCCACACCGACCAGCCGTTCCGGATAGCTCGGATCAAACCGAATCACTTCCGGGGGCCCCGGCTGACCGGCGTCTGTCCAGACCGTGTCCGGTTCACCACCGCCGAATTCGACCAGCAGGTCCACCACCCGTTGGATCGCCTTGGGCGGCAGTTCCGGATCCACACCGCGTTCAAACCGTTTGGCGGCTTCTGATCCAAGTTTGTGCCGCCGCGAAGTGCGGGCCACCGAGACCGGCTCAAAATGGGCCGCTTCAATCAACACATCATGGGTGGTGGCGGAAACCTCAGATGAGGCGCCGCCCATCACACCGGCCAACCCCAGCACTCGGCTGCTGCGCCCGTCAGGCGAATCGGTGATCAGCAAGTCCTCGGCATCCAAGGCCCGGTCCACGCCGTCTAGGGTGACCAGCCGCTCGCCGGCCTGTGCCCGCCGCACCACAATCGGTTCGGCCACTTCCGCCAAGTCATAGGCGTGCAACGGCTGGCCCAGCTCCAACATCACATAGTTGGTTACGTCCACGGCCAGGGAAATGGGCCGCATACCGGCCTGCTCCAACCGCCGTTGCATCCAGCTGGGAGACGGGCCGGCTGCCGCACAACCCCGGACAATCCGCAACCCAAAGCGGTCGCAACCTGGTTTGCCGGCGATGGGCGCGGCATCGTCCAACTCCACGGCGAAGCCCCCCGCCGCCGCGGCCGGCGCCGAAATCAAAGCCGGGTCTGTGAACGGCTCTCCCGTGGCATGGGAAAACTCGCGGGCTATCCCCCGGATGGAGAAGCAGTAGCCGCGGTCTGGGGTGACGTTGACCTCCACGACCTCTTCATCGAGGTGAAGCAACGGAATCAGATTCTCGCCTACCTCGGGGTTCAAACCAAGCCGTGAGAGCACCAGAATGCCAGTGTGATCCTCGCCCAAACCACGCTCCCGGGCGGAGCAGATCATGCCATCTGAGATGTGCCCATAGGTCTTGCGTGAGGTGATGGCGAACGGCCCGGGCAACACCGCGCCAGGCAAGGCCACGGCCACCACGTCACCCACACCAAAGTTGTGGGCTC
>JAIRTF010000288.1 GCA_031255075.1 Bifidobacteriaceae bacterium
TGACGGCGGAGATTCGGCGCCAGTTGGGGCCGTTGGCTCGCCAGGCTGATGTGGCCCGCCGGGCTCACGCCATCCAGGCTGCTCAGCGTGACGCCGGCGCCCGGCTGCTGGCTGAGGACGTGGCCACCCTGCGGGCCTCAATGGCGGCCGAAGAAGCCGACGAGACCGCCCTGAACGAACGCCGGGCAGCTTTGCAGACCAGTTTGGACCAGACTTTGAACCGGGTTGGCCGGTTGGAAGCCGAAGCCGCCCGGGCTTTGCCGGCGCTGTCCCGGACCAGCGAGGTTTACTTCCGCTTGGCGGCCTTGTTGGAGAAAACCCGCGGCACCCGGAAACTGGCGGCTGAGCGGGCCCGGTTGTTGGGTCAGGGCGAAGTCCATGTGCCGTCCGCTGGGGTGGCCGGCGGTGGCACCACCGACGGTTTGGACACCTTGGCGGCCAAGCTCCGGACCGAAGAACAAGAGCTGACCCAGGCTCTGGAACAAGCTGAAGAGGCCGTCGATGCCGCCCGCGACGCCTCCGCCGCCGCCGATGAAGCCCTCCGCTCGGCCGAGGCCCGCTATGCCAGCGAGATGCGGGCGGTAGCTGACCGCCGTGAACAGTTGGCCACCTTGGCCGGCAAAGTGGCGGCCGCCCGCTCCCGGCTGGAGGGCCGCGAAACCGAAACCAAACACTTGGCCGAACAACTGGCCGGCGCCAACCAGGCCAGCGCTGCCGCCGCCGCCGAGTTCACCGCTTTGGAACAGCAGATCGCCGGTTCGGAAGATTCTGAGGCGGCTTTGGATCGCGATCATGAACAGGCCGTGGCGGCTTTGGATGAAGCCAAAGAACGCCAGGCCACACTGCTGGAACAGCAAGCCGAAGCCCGCGCCACCCTGGCTGGGGCGGCCGCCAAACGCGACGCCTTGGAACTGGCCCTGGCCGCCAAGGATGGTTCGGCAGCCCTGACCGAACGCGGCCAAACCCTTGGGCCGTTGGCGGCCCTGGTGCGGGTCAAGAAGGGCTTCGAACGGGCGGTGGCCGCCGGTTTACGTTTGGCGGCCGGCGCCATTGTGGTGGCTGACACCGGCCAGGCGGTCGATTCTTTGCGACTGCTGCGTGGCCAGGACCTGGGGCAAGCGGCCTTGGTGATCGGCTCCGCCGCCGGACCGGCAGACCTGGGCGCGGGCACCGCCTCACCGGACGGGCCGCCGGTTGGCTGCTGGGCCTTGGACGTGGCCAGGGCCAAAGACCCATCGCTAGAACCCGCGTTGAGGCGGCTGTTGGGTCAAACGGTGGTGGTGGAAAACCTGGCCGAGGCTCAAACCGTGTTGGAAACGGCACCCGAGTTGACGGCGGTTACCCGTCAGGGTGATTTGTTGAGCGCCTATTTCGCGGCCGGCGGCTCCGGTGAGGGGCAAAGCGCCATTGAGCTGCAGGCCGCCAAGACCGAAGCCGAAAGCTTGATTGCCGCCACCGAAGCGACGGCCGAACAACTGACGGCCCAATTGGAGCAGGCCACCGCTGGGTTATTGACTGCCGAACAGACCGTGGCCGGAACCATGGAAGCGCTCAGCCAATCTGACGCTCACCACGCCACGGTGGCGGACCGGTTGGGCCATCTGACCGCCGCAGTCACCTCCGGGCGGGAACTGGCCGCCAAAGTGGCTGAACGTCTGGCCGCCGCCGAAGCGGCCCTAGCCGCTGATCAGGCCGCCTTGGCCGCCGCTACCGATGAGCTGACCGCCGCTCAGGCCGCCGCTGAGATTGACATCAGCGGTGAGCCTGGCATCGCTGAAACTCCTAAGCTCCCCGCCGAGACGGCAGCCGATGGCGCCCAGGCCGGCCAGGCTCAAGCCGCCCGGCAACAGTGTTTGACCGCCGCCGAAGCGGCCCGCACCGCTCTGGCCGAAGCCACCTTGGAGGCCCGAGGGTTGGCTCAACGTTTGGACAACGTGTCCACCAGGGCAGCCGCCACCGAACGCGCCGCCGAAGCTGAACGCACCGCCGAAGCCAAAGCCCGCACCTTGGCCGAACGCCGCGCCGCCCAGGCCCGAATCGCCTTGGGTGTTGAATCCGCCACCACCGAACTGGAACAGTTGGTGGCTCACGCCACCGAAGCTGCTCGCACCGAACGGGACCAAGCCGAAGCGGGGCGGGCTGAACGGGAGGCCGAGTTGGGGACGTTGCGCAGCGGCATCGACCAACTGCGGGGGGAACTGGCGGACATCACCAACGCTGTTCACCGCGATGAGATGGCCCGCACCGCCGCCACCACCAAACTGGAAGGCCTGGCAGAGCGGGCACTGGTCGAATTTGGGCTGTCAACCGATCAACTGATCGCAGACTACGGGCCGGACCAGACCGTCCCGCCAGATGGCGACCCAGACGGCGAACCGCTGCCCTACGTGCGGGAGGAACAACTCCGCCGGCTGCGCAAAGCCGAACGCGAACTGAGCGCCTTGGGGCGGGTCAACCCGTTGGCGTTGGAGGAATACACGGCCCTCAATGAACGTCACCAGTTCCTGGCCGAAGGCTTAGACGACATCAAGAAGACCCGGGCCGAGTTGCTGAAGGTCATCAAAGATGTCGACGCCCGGGTTGAAGAGGTCTTCCGCGAGGCCTACAACGACACAGCCGCAGCTTTCGATTCGGTGTTCGGCCGCCTGTTCCCAGGCGGCGAAGGCCGGCTGATCGCCACCTCTGAGGACTGGCTGGCCACCGGCGTGGACATTGAGGCCCGGCCGGCCGGCAAGTCTGTCAAGCGGTTGTCACTGCTGTCCGGTGGCGAACGGTCGCTGGTGGCGGTGGCCTTCACCTTGGCCATCTTCATGGCCCGGCCCTCCCCGTTCTATGTCATGGACGAGGTCGAAGCCGCCTTGGATGAGGTCAACTTGAGCCGGCTGTTGACCATCATCGAAGAACTGCGTGACAAGTCACAGGTGCTGATGGTGACCCACCAGAAGCGGTCCATGGAGATCGCTGACGCGCTCTACGGCGTCACCATGCGGGACGATGGCGTCTCAACCGTCATTTCCCAACGCCTGCG
>JAIRTF010000032.1 GCA_031255075.1 Bifidobacteriaceae bacterium
GAGGCACAACATGGTCAAACTGGGCGGCAGCCGAGAGCGAGCCGACGAGTTGCTGCGCATGCTGCGCAAAGCTGGCGTATTGACCGGCAAGTCACGGAACTGTTCGGCTGAACTGCGTCTGCCCATCCCCTCGCGGGAGCTGCTGGCCCCCGAGGCCGAATCCCGGGCGTTGGTCGAAGGCGACGGCTGGCCCAAGCTGGCCCAGCGGATGGGTCAACGGGTCAGCATCTACGGCCTGGGCCGGACTGGCTCGCACATCGCCATGGGATTGGCGGTGGCCGGTGTTGGCCATCTCCATCTGGGTGATTCACGACCCGTCACCCCACGCGACCGCGGGCAGGTCTTCGGCCCGGCGGATGTCGGCCGCCCGCGCGATGAGGCGCTGGCCGATGTTTTCCGTCAAGCCGGTCTCGAGTGCCGCGTCACCGCCCGAGGCAGGGTGATGCGCCCGGACGCGACAGTCCTGGTGGACTATGAGGTGTCTGACCCGAACCGCTCACGGTTCTTGGCGGAGCGCGGCATCGCCCACCTGTCGGTGCTGGTGGGAGAACTATCCATTACTTGCGGTCCATGGGTGCCGCGGTCCGGCGGCCCGTGCCTGAAGTGCCAAAGGCTGTGGGCGGTGGATTCGGATCCCTGCTGGCCGGGTATGGCCACGCAGCGCTTTGTGCGTTCGGCTGTGGCCCAGCGCGGCGAAGACCCGTGCCTGGCCGCTGCGGTGGGCAGTCTGGCCGTAACCCAGGTGCTCCAAGCTCTGTCCGGCAGCCAACCGACCACCGTGGGCAGGTTTCTGCGGATGTCGCTGCCGGATTATGAGACCGCCTGGGGTGAGGTCGAATCACACCCCAGGTGCACCGAACATGATCCGCGGGCTCGTTTGGCTGCCGGCCCAACACCGCCCCAGCCTCCGACTCCCCCAGTGCCACTGCCACCTCCAGTCTGAGACGCCGAACCCGGCGAGAAAGCGCAAACTGCCGCGAGTTGAGCGGCCCAAAGCGCGGCTCTCAGAGCCCTAAGGATTGGGGTGGTCAGAGGCTAATTGCTGGAGCAAGGGCAACAGTTCGGTGCCGTACAGCTCGAGCTTCAATGGGCCAATGCCAGGTGTCGCCAACAGGTCCTTGGTGTTGGCCGGCAGGCGAACAGCCAGGGCCCGCAAGGTCAGGTCTGTCAACACGGCGAAGGCCTGTTTGCCGCTGGATTGGCTGACCGCCAGGCGCCATTCGCGCAGCACCTCGAAGCGGGTCTTTTCGGCGGCGGTCAAGTCATCAGCCTCGGGAACGTGCAAGCCGCGGGCCTTCTTCATGACCTCCTCGGCAGACGGCCACAGACCGGTGAGGAACCGTGAATAGCGCCGGCCGGCGTTGGCTCCTACTGTCCGGGCCTTGGCGTAGGACAACTGCAAATGCCGTTTGGCGCGGGTCACGCCGACATACAGCAGGCGCCGCTCTTCAGCAATTTCATCCCGGCCGGTAGCCAATGAGATTGGCACCAGCCCGTCCGCCAGGCCGGCCAGGAACACAGCCTCCCATTCCAGGCCTTTGGCCGAATGCAACGAGGCCAACGTCACCGAATTGGCGGTGGGCGTGTGGCCGGATTCAGCCCGGGCGTCTATGGCCATCACCAATTCAGCCAAGCTGGCCACACCACTGGCTTCCAGTTCCTCCGCCAAGCCTCGCAGTGCATCCAAAGATTCCCAACGCTCGCGCAGGGCGCCGCGCTCGGTTGGTGGCCGGGCACTCCAACCGGCGGCCGTCAGGGCCCCGTGAATCTGCTCAATGAGCGGCGTGGAGGATTCACCGGCGGTCATTTTGCGCAGATAAGCCATCGCCTGGCGGACCTCGCGGCGGGAGAAGAACCGCTCCCCACCGCGTACCTGATACGGCACCTCGGCCAAGGCCAGGGCGTTTTCAAACGGCTCCGACTGGCTGTTGGTCCGGTAGAGCACCGCAATTTCGCGGGGCTCAATGCCTTCGGCGACCAGTTCACCAACCCGTTCGGCGATGGCCGCTGCCTCGGCGGCATCGTCCGGGAAAGACCGGAAGGCCACCGCTGGACCGCTGGGCACCTGGCTGACCAACTCGACACCTTTGGTGGCGGCGCGGCGCAACAGTGAGTTGGCCAGGGAAACCACCTGCGGCGTGGAACGGTAGTCGCGAACCAATTCGACAACTTGGGCCGTGGGGTAGCGGTCTTTGAAATCGGTCAGAAAACCGGATGTGGCGCCGGCAAAGGAGTAGATGGTCTGGGCTGGGTCCCCCACCACGCACAACTCCTGGCGTTCACCCAGCCACAGGTCCAACAGACGCTGTTGCAGCGGCGAAACGTCCTGGTATTCATCCACCACGAAATGCCGGTACTGGGCTCGGACCTGGCGGGCCACGGCCGGGCTCTCATCCATCAGGCCGGCCATCACCAGCAGCACATCTTCAAAGTCCATAGCTTCGGATTCGGACAAAATCTCCTCGTAAACCCGAATCAGCCGCGAGATGGCAATCGGGTCCAACCCGGCGGCCTGGCCGCGGCCTGCGTCACCGGCCCGGGCCCGGTATTCCTCCGCAGTCCACAAACGTACTTTGGACCATTCGATCTCAGCCGCCAGATCGCGGACTGCAGCCCGGTCAACTTCCAGGCCCAAACGCGCCGCGGCCTGGGCAACTAGAGGGGCTTTGTGCTCAATGACCCGCGGCACCGGGCGGTGGAACTGTTGCGGCAAGAAGAACCGCAGCTGCCTCAGAGCAGCAGCGTGGAAGGTGCGTGCTTGAACCCCATAGGCTCCCAAAGCCCGCAGCCGGGCCCGCATCTCGCCAGCCGCCCGTGAGGTGAAGGTGACGGCCAACACCGAATCCGGCCGGTAAATCCCTTTGGCCACGCCGTAGGCAATGCGGTGAGTGATGGCCCTGGTCTTGCCAGTGCCGGCACCAGCCAAAACGCACACTGGGCCGACCAATGCCGTGGCCGCGGACCGCTGCTCCGGGTCCAGGGCTTCAAGCAAGCGCTCAGGCGCGGCATCTTCTGACACGCTGTCCATCTTGTCAGCTACTACTGACAGCGAACCGTACGGTTGACTTGTGGCTGCTCACCAGACCAACCCGTTAGCTCTAGCTGCCCTCGCAACGGCCGCGATTCCCGGCCTGGAGGTAGTTAGCGCCAGCCTGGACGCCGTTGGCGCGGACTACGCCTACGCGCTGCTAGAGGATTCCTCCGAGCGGTCTTGGGTGGTCCGGATGCCGCTCCATGACACCGCCAACTCGCACCAGGACGCCGAAGTCAAACTGCTGCGTTCGCTGGCCGGCGCTTCCTCAGGTGGCGCCCTGCCGTTCGAGGTGCCGCGGCCGCGCGGCTTTGCCACCTTGGAAGGTGGCGGCGAGGCGATGGTTTATTCACAGTTGCCGGGCGTGCCAGTGGTCTTGGAGTTGATGGACCCGGGGCCGGGCGTGGCCGAATCCCTGGGCCGGGCGGTGGCCGCCTTCCACCAGCTGCCATCCAGTTTGGTGACGGACGCCGGCCTGCCCGCCTACACACCGGCCGAGTACCGCGCCCGCCTGCGCAAAGAGGTGGACGATGCCGCGCACTCCGGTCACGTCACCGGGCGCCTGGAAGACCGATGGCGCCGCCAACTGGACATTGATGCCTGGTGGGTGTTCACACCGGTGCCGATTCACGGCGACATGGCAGTGGACCACCTGTTGGAATACTCCGGCCGAATTTCGGCTATGAGTGATTTCGCTTCGGTGGCCGTGTCTGATCCGGCTGAGGATTTGGCCCAGTTGCTGGCGCCCTTGCCGCCGGATGTGGCCGGCACTGTGGTGGGCGCCTACCGCCAACGGCGGGCCGAGTTGGATGATCCGCATTTGGAGGACCGGGCCGCTTTCCTGGGCGAGATGGCGATTATTCGCTGGCTGCTGCACGGCTTGGCCTTGGAGGATCCGGACATTGTCCGCGACGCCCGCGAAATGCTGGCGGATCTTGACCGAGCTGTCCAGGTTGAAGAAGCCGAAGCCGAACGTCAAGCAGCCGCTGAAGAAGAAGCCCGGGTCAAGCTTGAAGCCGCCAAACAGGCCGCCGAAGAAGAGGCCCGCGAACGCCGGGCGGCAGCCGTCCGGGCTTCCGAGGCGGCCGCCCGCGACCGCCTGCGTTCGACCGGTTCAGTTGACCGGGTCGAAAGCGAAGCCGCCGAGCCAGGCAGCCCGTCCGAAGATGAAGAGCCGGCTTGGATGTCTGAGGCAGCTGAGGTGGACGGTTTGGTGCGCAAGCCGGTCACCCCTGATGGCGCCAGTGTCTGGGGCAGCCCCAGAGCCGTGGCGCCCAGCTGGGAAGAGGCCGTCTTGGGGAAGGGCCCAGAAGGCGAAAGCGACATGGAGCAGACGGCCGCCATGTCACCAGCGGACTTACCGCCCAACGAAGACATCGCGCCCAGCGAAGAAGCCTCCAACAGTGAACCGGCGCCTGATTCGGCTGAGGCTGCCGGCCAGGATGAATCGCCGGCTCCTGTAGGTGCCGCCAAGCCGGAACCAGTTGTGGATTCGGCGCCGGATGCGCCCACCGCCCAGCCTGCTGCCGCTGTTGCCAAGCCCGCCCAGGCCGAGACGGATTCGATGGAAATGACTCAGGCCTACCTGCCCGATTTCCTCAAAGATGATTCAGAGGCACCGGCTGATATTCGCGGTGCCTCTCAGGCTTCGCCGACCGAACGGATTGACCGGGACGCGTTGCCCAAAGCCGACGAATCCTAAGCCAACGGTTGGAGCGGCTCCCAGGCGACGGGGACC
>JAIRTF010000107.1 GCA_031255075.1 Bifidobacteriaceae bacterium
GTTTCTTAGTACCACGTAGCGCGCTATCAGTGCTGCTGGGGAAGCCACGTAAAAGACATCCGGCCCGGATGGGAGCGTAGGGCGTGCTCCGGTTCGACAGTATGTCGCCAAACGGCTCCTGTCAATGCGTAAGCTGACAGTTGGTCTGATTTATGTCAAACGGAACCAAGAAAGTGTGAAGACAACAATGTCCAAGGCCCCCACCGTGGCTCTAGTCACCTGCCGAGATTTCCCCGAACTGGACGCCTACGACGCGGTCCTGCCGCCCCGCTTGGCCTCCATGGGCGTTGAGGCCCAAGCCGCCGTCTGGGATGACCCAGCTGTTGACTGGGACCAGTTCAGCCTCTGTGTGGTTCGTTCCACCTGGGATTATGCTCCCCGGCGGGAGGAGTTCTTGGAGTGGGCCTGGCGGGTTCCGCGGTTGGCCAACTCGGCGGCCACCATCGAATGGAACACTGACAAACACTATCTGCGGGACTTGGAGACGCGCGGTGTGCCGGTGGTGCCGACCACCTGGCTGGAACCAGATGCAGGGCTCAACGCCCGCGGTTTACACACCCGCATGCCGGCTTTGGGAGATTTTGTGTTGAAACCGGCGGTGGCCGCCGGTTCGATTGGCGCCGGGCGCTACACCGCCAATGATTCGCAGTTGCGTGGCCGGGCCATCGCCTACGCCCTGAGGCAGCTAGCTGAAGGCCACTCCATGATGCTGCAGCGCTATCTGCCATCAGTGGACCTGAAAGGCGAAACATCCCTGATCTACCTTGATGGCCGCTTCGCCTATGCGGTCCGCAAGGACGCCATGCTGATCGGGCCGGATGAAGGCCAAGACCGCATGTACCAAGCCGAGACCCTAGAGGGCGGCTATAACCCGACCGATGAAGAACTGGCGGTGGCGAACGGAGCCATCGCCGGCGCCATGGACGCCTTGGACAATCCGCTGAAACCGTTCCTTTACGCCCGGGCTGATCTGGTTCAGGATCAAGACGGCCGCAGCGTGCTCCTGGAACTGGAACTGACCGAACCGTCCTTGTTCCCGGAGCTGGCCGTGGGCGGTATTGAGCAGGTCTGCCGCGCCATCGCCGGCCGGGTGATCCCCACCTGACCAACCGCCGGCACCAGCCTTTTGGCTGGTCCTGGCGGTGTGCGGCTCATCCGACAGGATGAGGCAACCCACCTTTTGGCGGAGCCGTCCGCCAGGCGAATTTCAACCCCCCGGATGTGGTGACCCCATCTGGCGCTGCGTAGGTTCGATAGCGAAAGCAAAACCGCTATTGAGAGGACTAGGCGTGATTCAAATCGAGGGTTTGACCAAACGCTACGGCCGCAAGCTGGCCGTGGATCATCTGACGTTTGATATCCAGCCGGGCCATGTGACGGGCTTCTTGGGCCCCAACGGCTCCGGCAAATCGACCACTATGCGTTTGATCATGGGCTTGGACCGGCCAACCGCCGGGCGGGCGCTGGTCAACGGCCGGCCGTTCGTCAAATCCCCCTCGCCGCTGACTGAGGTTGGCGCTCTGCTGGACGCCAAAGCTGCCCACCCCGGCCGGTCCGGTCTGGCGCATTTGCGGCAACTGGCTGCCACCCACAAGCTGCCCCGCCGCCGGGTAGATGAGGTCGTCGCCATGACCGGCCTGGAAAAGGTCATCACCAAACGTGTCCGCACCTATTCGCTGGGCATGAACCAACGGCTGGGCATAGCCGCCGCTCTGCTGGGGGATCCACAGGTGCTGATCTTGGACGAGCCGGTCAATGGCCTCGACCCGGAAGGGGTGCTGTGGGTGCGCCAGTTGGCGCGCGCCAAGGCCGCTGAGGGCCGCACAGTGTTCATCTCTTCCCACTTGATGGCAGAGATGGCCTTGACCGCTGACCGTCTGGTGGTGATTGGCCGTGGCCGGATGATTGCCGATGCTTCGGTCGAAGAACTGTTGGCCGCCTCCAGTGGTGTGGTCACCAAGATTCGTTCGCCGCAGGCCGCGCAGATCGCCGCCGCCTTGGCTTCACCAGAAGTCTCGGTCACCTCCGAAGGGCCGGAAATGCTCAAGGTATCCGGCCTGAACGTGGAGCAGGTTGGCGAGGCCGCCGCTCGGAACGGTTGGGTGATCTTCGAGTTGACGCCGGTCCAGGCTTCGCTGGAGGACGCCTACATGCGCCTGACTGATTCCGCTGTGGAGTACCGCTCGGCCGATGCCGCGCCGACCGCCTCCGCCAACCCCTATTCGACCACCGTCCCCGGCCAGTCTGACCTGACTGGTTCTGTTGCCCAAGGAGGCCGCAAATGACCGCTGCAACTATCGATCCGCGCACCATGACCCGGTCTGAGACCGCGTCTGCCGGGCCGCGCCTGTCATTCGGCGGCCTGATCAAGTCTGAGGCGATCAAGCTGCTCTCGCTGCGTTCGACCTACTGGGGCAGCCTCATCACCGTTGTCGCTGCGGTAGGAATCGCCGCCATGATGACCTTTTCGCTGGCTTGGGTGTTCACCAACGGTGAGGCCACCCAGCCCGTCACCGACGGTCTGTGGGTCTTGGCCGCCAACCAGGGTGTGGCATTCGTATTTGCCATAACTGGCGTGGTCATGGGCGTGTTGGTGGCAGCTTCCGAATACGCTTCCGGTTCGATCCGTTCCACCCTGGCGGTAGCTCCCCGCCGGGGCTGGGTGCTGACCGCCAAGGCCGTTGTCACGCTGGTCTACGCTCTGATCGTGGCGGCCATCACCGAGGCGATCGCCATCGGCGTGGCCGTCTTGATAGCCAGTTCTGACGGCCTGGCCACTCCCTTCGGCCTTGATGGGCTGCGCATGGCTCTAGGCGCGGTGTTCTACTTCGTGGCCGCCGCGTTGGTCGGCTTGGGCCTAGGTTTCATCCTGCGGTCCACCGCAGGTGGGATCACCGCCGGCATTGGCCTGTTCTTCGTGGTGGACCTGGTGTTGCGCATGGCCACCGCCAATGATGTGGTCAAAGCCATTCGGGACGTCACGCCGGCTGCCGCTGGTGCCCGCATCTACACCGTCGGTGAATCGGCTGAGGCCGCTGTGGTCCAAGGACTGGGCGGTTACGGCGGCGGATTCGTGGTGCTGGCGGCCTGGATAGTGGCCGCTCTGATTGGCGGATACGTGGTGCTGAAGAAGCGTGACGCCTAGCCAGATTTCTTAGAACGTGTCGATCCGCTCCGGTGCTTTTCCAGGAAAACTCGGCCGGACGGATCGGCCCAGGCCGCGGGGGGCCTGAAGCGCCGGCGGGCGCGGTGTCAAGAGGGGGCACCGCACCGCCGGCGCTATTGTTTGAGCCGGAGGCAATTTGATATGGCTGGTAATAGGGCAAACCCGGAAGCACTGCCGCTTCGGGAGCTGGCCGCGTCCGCAACCGTTGAGCAGTTTGACACATCCGCCCGGGTACCGCGGGAGGGATCATTCCGGCGTTTCGCCAACGCCCATCCGGTGGCCACAGATCTGCTGGTCGGCGGCCTTTACCTGATCCCTATTCTGGCACTGGTCGCGCTGGCAGCACCGTCATTTAGGATCTCTGAGCCTGATCCAGTTTAGGGCATTCTGAGCCCGCCATTTGTGCCGCCCTCGCCAATGGTGCCAGTCTTGGCCATCGCTTCGGTCTTGCTTGGGACGGCCATGTTGATCCTGTGGCGGCGCCGACATCCGCTCTGGTTATTGGTCGGCACCGTTGTTCTGCAGGTGACCTGCCGGGGGTTGGTCGGTGTTGAGGACAACCTCCTGTTGTTCTTTGCTCTGTTCGCGGTGGCCCAACGGGCCAGCGCCAAGACCGCCTGGCTTGGCTTCGCCGGCGCGGCAGCGGTCATCACGACCGTTGGTTTTCTCTATGACACCAGTCTTGACGGTTTTGTGACCTTGACCCCAATACTGGTCACCTGGGCTTTGGCAGTGGCCATCTTTGTCCACTTCGGCAACCGGCGCCGCTACGTTCAGGCCCTAGTCGAACTGGCCAAGCACTTGGCTCGTGAACGCGACCAAGCGGCCCAGATCGCCGCTGCCGAAGAACGCGCCCGCATTGCCCGCGAACTCCACGACGTGGTAGCCCATTCGTTGGCGGTGATGGTGACTTTGTCGGACGGCGCCGTGGCTGTCGCCGAAACCGACCCGACGGCCGCCAAATCCACCATGGTCAAGGTCTCCGAAACCGGCCGCGATGCGGTCTCCGATATGCGGCGCCTGCTGGCCGTGCTGCGTTCATCGGCCGACCGCAGCCCCCAGCCGGGCGCAGCTGACCTGATGCCTTTGGTCGATTCGTTCCGGCAGACCGGTCTGCCGGTTGAGTTGGAGCTGAAGGCGTCATTCCCGGCGCATCAGGCCCTGGCCCTGGCCATTTACCGGATTGTCCAAGAATCGCTGACCAACGTGTTGCGCTACGCCCGCTCCACCCCCAAGGTCGAAGTCCAAGTCACCGCGCCGCGGCCTGGCGTCTACCAAGTGGTGGTTGAAAATGCCGCCCCCACAGCCTTGGTCTTGGGCAGCTCACCAGACCGCGAACCAGCCGATGGTCAGGCGTCAGATGGCGTTCGGGAAGGCGGCCAAACAGCGGCCGAAGCGGCCGCCGGCGCTGAATTGTCCAGAACCTGGGATGGCGCCGGCCGTGGCATTCTGGGCATGACCGAACGCGCCGCACTGTTTGGCGGACAACTGACCGCCGGTCCCACCAAGAGCGGCGGCTGGCGAGTCGAAGCGACCCTGGAAGCCGACCACTAGCCGCGCCGCGGCCATCCGCCAAGACCAGGGGAGCCCAGCCGTCAAGTGGGATAATTGGCCGGTGGGGGTGGGCCTTACGGCCAAGACCCCAGCGGCCAACCAGGCTTGTGGCACAACGGAAAGGATTATCGGTGGCGATCAGGGTTCTATTGGTTGACGACCAGCCGTTGATGCGCACCGGCTTTTCAATGGTGCTGGGCGCCGAACCGGACATCGAAGTAGTCGGTGAGGCGGCCGATGGCGCCACCAGCCTGACCCAAGCCGCCGCCCTCAACCCGGACGTGGTGCTGATGGATATCCGCATGCCCGGCATGGACGGCATTGAAGCCACCCGCCGCCTGGTGGCCAGCGGCAGCGCCGCCAAAGTGATCATCTTGACCACCTTTGACCTGGACGAATACGCCTTCGCCGGTCTGGCCGCCGGCGCCAGCGGGTTCCTGTCCAAAGACGCCCGCCCCGGCGAACTGCTGGCCGCCATCCGGGCGGTCGCCGCCGGTGACGCCTCGATTTCCCCCCGGGTGACCAAGCGCATGCTGGAACTATTCGCCAACCGCCTGCCCAAAGGCGGCCAAGGTGAGGGACAGGCGGAGGCGGGGAGCGGCATCGGCCCTGACATGGCCAGCCTGACTGCCAAAGAACGCGAGACTTTTGACCTGCTGGCCGCCGGCCTGGCCAATGGGGAGATAGCCGAACGGTTGACCGTTTCCGAAGCCACCGTCAAGAGCCACGTGGCCGCCGTGCTGCGCAAACTGGGGCTCCGGGACAGAGTGCAAGTGGTGGTCTACGCCTATGACAACGGGCTGGTTGAGCCAGGCCATGGGCTAACTTTGAACCATGGGCTGGGCAACGGCTAAGCCAGCCGGTGAGGAGCAACGCGGACCATGATGAGCAACCTGTTGGCGGTCACTCCACATGTCACCATTCGGTCCATCTCCGTTTCCGCCATGGACAACAATGTCTATCTGTTGACGGCCGCGACCACCGGTTTTCAGGTTCTGATTGACGCGGCTGATGATCTGAATGCCATCTCCATGATGGTCCGGGAAGCCGCCGCGGATGCCGCCGGCCCCATCCTGGGATTGGTTGTCACCACCCATTCACACGCTGATCATTTGCGGGCCTTGGCGCCGTTGGTGGCTGCCACCGAAGCTCCGGTCCTGGCCGGCGCGGAAGACGTGGCCTCCATCGAAAGCCAAACCGGCATCACCGTGGAACGTGGCCTGAACCACGGTGACCGCATCAATTCGCCGGGCCTCAGCTTGGAAGTGATTGGGCTGCGCGGGCACACACCCGGTTCGGTGGCCCTGGCTTATCAAGAACCGGGCCAACCGGTGCATCTGTTCACTGGGGATTCGCTGTTCCCCGGCGGCGTTGGCAATACCGATGGCGACCCGGAACGGTTCAACGCCTTGATCACAGACGTTCAGCAACACCTCTTCGATCAGTTTGACGATGCTGCCATAGTCCACCCCGGTCACGGCCCGGCCACCACCCTGGGCGCTGAACGGCCGCACCTGGCCGAATGGTGGGAACGCGGCTGGTGATGGCGGCCCGCGGCCCCGTCAACCGCTAGAGCGAATCGCCGAAGTCAGCCCGGAACTTGGACGTCAACTCCTGAGCCCACTCACCAATCGGTTCTAGGCGCCCGTAGAAGAACCGCAGAATCTCCGGCTCCTCAACCCAGCGCAGGCCGCCCACCAGATGGCGGTTGGCGTGGAGCCAACGGACCCGGTCAATCGCATAGCTGACCTGGGATAACGTGAAGACCCGGCGAGGGATGGCCAAACGGACCAACTCCATGTGCGCCATCGGCTCCGAACCATCCGGGTTGCGTTGCTCCGACATGGTGCCCCGCTCCATGCCGCGCACTCCAGAAGCGATGTACAAGGCGCCGGCCAGGGCCGCCGCCGGATAGTTGGTTTGCGGCACATGGTCCAAGAACCGCATCGCGTCAATGTGGGCGCCCAGCCCGCCTGGCGGTTTGACCACCGGCACACCATGGCGGTCCAGTTCCTCCACCATGTGGGCAATGAACTGGGGGCCCTGGTTGATCATGTCCTCATCCATGGTCTCTTCCAGGCCCACGGTGATGGCTTCCATTTCCCTCACCGACATGCCGCCGTAGGTCAAGAAGCCCTCATACATCGGCACCAGGCCACGCATCGCCTTGTAGGTCGCCTCATCGCGCACGCAGATGCCGCCACCGCGTCCAAAGCCCAACTTCCGGGCCGAAAAGTAGATGATGTCGCAGGCATCCGCCATGGCTCGGGTGATCTGCGGCACCGACAGGTGGGCCGCGGCCTGCTCCCGGGTCTTGATGAAGTGCAGGTTATCCGCCAGCAGCGAGGCGTCCATCACCAACAGCAGCCCGTGGCGAGTACAAGCCGCCCGCACTTGGCGCAGATTCTCCAGTGAGAACGGCTGCCCGCCAATCA
This sequence comes from Bifidobacteriaceae bacterium, assembly GCA_031255075.1. Classification (GTDB taxonomy): domain Bacteria; phylum Actinomycetota; class Actinomycetes; order Actinomycetales; family WQXJ01; genus JAIRTF01. The sequence continues at coordinate 7,156 of JAIRTF010000107.1, forward strand.
GGTTGGTGCCGGCTTCCAGACGGACAAAAGCGATCGACTCGGCCCCCTTTTCAGCCACCAGCCGGTCCAGGGCCGGCACATCGAAGTTGCCTTTGAAATCACCCAAGGCGTCCACGTCCAACCCCTCCGGTGGGATCAGTTCCACCACTTCGCCACCCATCTCTGTGATGTGGGCTTTGGCGGTGGTGAAGTGGTAGTTCATCGGCACCAGCGAACCGGGCCGCACATAGGTGCGGGCCAAGATGTGTTCCGCTGCCCGGCCCTGGTGGGCCGGCAAGAAGTAGTCCATGCCGAACAGTTCCCGCAGCTTGTCATGCAGACGGGTGAAGGTGGCAGATCCGGCATAGGCGTCATCCGCCAACAACATGGCGGCCTGTTGGCGGTCAGACATGGCGTTGACCCCGGAATCGGTCAACATATCCAGGAACACATCCTTGTTTTCCAGCAAGAACGTGTTGAAGCCGGCTTTGGTCATAACGGCCAGCCGTTCCTCGATTGGCAGCAGCGTCAGCTTCTGGATGATCCGAACTTTGTGCATCTCAAGCGGCAGGCTTTGGCCGCCGAAGTACCTAACTTTGGGCATCGACAAAACTCCTGGGTTTCGAAAGAGGGACCGGCGCCGCTGTGCGCGGGCCCTAACAGGCTAGCGTGCGGAGGGTAGCTGGGCGGCATGGGCCACCAGAAAAAAGGGGCCGTGCCGCCAAGGGTGGGGGCGGCGGCACGGCCCTGTTGGCCTACAGCTCTAGGCTGCCGGCCCGTTCACGGATCAAGTCTGCGGCTAGGGTGCCGGGTAGAACCCGGACGGCGCCTCAGACAGGTTGATCATGATGTTCTTTTGCTGAGTGTAGTGCTCCAGAATCACCTTGTGGGTTTCGCGGCCAATACCGGAAGCTTTATAGCCACCGAACGGCGCACCCGCCGGGATGGAGTTGTAGGTGTTGATCCAGACACGGCCGGTTTCGATGGCGCGTGCCACCCGGATGGCACGGTTGATGTCACGGGTCCACACCGCACCACCCAGACCGTAAACCGAATCATTGGCCATGGCTATGACCTCTTCTTCGGTCTTGAACTTGATCACCACCGCGACCGGTCCGAAGATCTCTTCTTGGGCCACCTTCATGTCATTGGTCACATCGACAATCAAAGTGGGCTCCATGAAGGCGCCCCGGTCCAGTTCTCCGCCGGAGGCTCGGTGGCCGCCCACGGCTATACGAGCCCCTTCCTGCTTGGCTTCTTCCACCCAGCCGAGGATTTTCTCCAACTGGGTTTCGTCAACCTGGGAACCCATTTGGGTGGCCTGGTCCCAGGGCACACCCACCTTGATCCGCTTGAAGGCCTCAACCGCGTCGGTCAAGAACCGGTCATAGATGTCCTCATGAACAAAGACCCGGCTGCCAGCGCAGCACACTTGACCTTGGTTGAACAAAATCCCCAGTTGCAGGCCGTCAATGGCTTGGTCCCAGTCAGCATCCGGGAAATAGATGTTGGCGGATTTGCCGCCCAGTTCCAGCGTGGCCGGAATCAGACGGTCGGAGGCGGCCGAGGCCACCGCACAACCAACTTCGGTTGAGCCGGTGAAGGCCAGCTTCCGGAAGCCTTCGTGGTCCAGAATGTACTGGCCGGACTTGGAGCCCCTGCCGGTGATCACATTGAACACACCGGGTGGCAGCGCGTCAGCGATCAGCCGCGCCATCTCCAGCACGCTCAGTGACGTCAGCGAAGAAGGCTTGAAGACCGTGCAACAGCCCGCCGCCAGCACTGGTGCCAGCTTCCAGGCGGCCATCAAGAAGGGGAAGTTCCATGGCACAATCTGGCCCACCACGCCGATCGGCTCACGCAACACCAATGACAAGGTGTTCTGGTCCAGCAACGTGGCGGTACCCTCTTCGGTTCTGACCGCACCGGCGAAGTAGCGGAAGTGGTCGGATGCGAACGGTATGTCAATGGCCGAGGTTTCCCGAATCGGCTTGCCGTTGTCCAGCGATTCGACCAACGCCAAATGCTGGGCATTTTCATCGATTATGTCTGCGATTTTGTTCAGTACCGCGGCCCGCTCTGCCGGGTTCACGGCTTTCCAGTTGGGGAACGCGGCCCAGGCGGCTTCCACCGCCTCATCAACGTCCTCTTTGGTTGCCTCCGCGATGTTGGCGAGGAACTCTCCGTTGGCTGGGCATGTGCTGGCAAAGGTCTCCCCACCTGAGGCGGGGCGCCACTTTCCATTGATGAACAGCCCATAGGTTTCCTGAAGGTTGGCTTTGATCATGTTTTACCTCCACTTGAGTTGGGCAACTACCCGGATTGGGTGACTTAAAAGCCTAACTTGCTTGGGGTGGCGTTGGTAGTGCCTTTAGGCTACTTTTGCACGATGCCGCGGGCCCGACGCTGGCAGTTGGTGCAGATGTGGGTGCCGCGGCCGGCCACGCGGGTCTTGACGATAGGCCGCGAACAACGCTTGCAGGGCAGGCCCTGCCGCCGGAACACATTGGCGAAATCCAGGTAGGCACCGCGGCGGCCCTCCGCGTCCACGTAGTTGCGGTCGGTGGAGCCGCCCTTCTCCAGGGACAACTCCATGGCCGCGATGGCTGATTCCAGGATGGTCTTGAGCTTCTTATCTGATAGTTGGCCGACCAAGCTCTCCGGGTGAACCCGGGCGCCCCACAGGGCTTCATCGGCGTAGATGTTGCCAATGCCGGCCACTATCTCCTGGTTCAGCAGGGCCGCTTTGATTCCAATCTTGGGATGGCGGCGGATCCGCTGATGGAATTGAGGCCAGGCGTTGCCTTCCAGGGGTTCGGGGCCCATCTTGACCAGCAGCGGCAGCCGGTCAACCGCGTCGGCTTCGGTCAGCATCAGCCAACCGAACTTGCGTTGGTCGTTGAAGAACAGATCGGCGCCGCCCTCCAGGTGTAACACCACCCGGGTGGACCCATCCGGCAAGCCGCCCACCAGCGAATCATTGGGGTGGCCGCCGCCCCAACCCTCATCTGGGCCCCGGTAGACCAACTGGCCCGTCATCTTGAGGTGGATGGCGATGGCCAAACCCTGATCCAACTCGATCACCAACACCTTGCCCCGCCGCCGCAGCCCCCGCACCGTGCGGCCGGCCAGACCCCGCGGGTCGCCCAGGAATGACTTTGGTTCCAGCACCTCAGCGCTGGTGAACTGTTTGCCCACGATCAACCGCTCCAGCCCCCGCCGAACGGTTTCAACTTCTGGCAACTCAGGCATGGCCTCCACCCTACGCGCCGGCGCCGCCGGCCCTATTTCAGTTGGCGCATGACCTGGTAGCTGATCGAGTTGCCGCCCGGGTCTGCGGTGGCCACCCATTCGCTGACAAACAACCGCTGGCCCCAGACCACCAGATAGGCGCTGTCCGCCGTGTCATTGGGATCCACCAGCTGACCGGCGGAAAGCTCCCAGGCGACCTCTCCGGTGCCGTCCATTCGCAAACCGCGGATCAGCCCGTTCGGGCGAATCGAATAGGCCATCGAACCGCCGGCGCCGGCCACCCGTTCACCTTGCCCCAGGGATGTGCGGGCCAGGACGGCGCCATCGGCCGGGGATGCGGCCACCAACTCAGAGCCAGCCGAATAGAGCACCCTGCCGGCGTCCAGTCGCAACGGTTCACCCTGCGCCAGCCACAACTGCTCCCCGGTGCTCACATCAACCATGGCGATGGGCCGCTGGCTGCCGGCGCCGGCCCACTGATCGGCCACCAACAGGTGGCCCGCCTCTACTAACGCCTCGGCCGGGCTGACCGATTCGGGACCAGCCCACTCCACCGCGCCGCTGGTCAAATCGACGCGGGCAAAGCTGCGGTCGGTGGTGTTGACTCGCAGCAGCACATCCTGGGGGCCATCGGCCAGCAGATACCGGTAGGTCGCCGCCGGATCAGCGCTGGGATCTGGGTCGGTGAACTTGGTTTCGGTGCCAGTGCGGGCGTCAACGTAGCCATCAGCGGTGGTGAACAGCCAGGTCTTGGTGGCCGGGTTCCACAGTTCTTGTGGCAACGCCGCGCCGCCGGTGTTGTCCAGTTCCCATTCCGGCTTGGTGATGTCTGTCATCCGGTAGGCGGTCAGGCGTTCCCAACCTTGGTTGGTGCCCCCACCCACGCCGAACACCATCACCCCGTCTTGAGCTCGGATCAGCCCGCCTGGCGTGTTGCGGGCCGCCTGGAGCGCTTGACCCGATTGATCGAACACCACCAGCGGGTCGCGGCCGTCGGCGGTGCGGGCCTGGAGGGCGCCGCGACCTTGACCATCCACCATGACGGTGGTCGCACCGGTGTAGCTGAATGGTTCATCGCCCAGCACCGTGGGTAGCTCGATTTGCCACTGTGGCTTGGCCGTGTCCAGGTCGAAGGCGGCTAGGGCCAGCCGGTCGGTGCCCCACAGGCCAACAGCCAACCCGGTCTGTTGGTCGAATGGTTCAAGCAGGTAGCCCCGGTCAGGCCGTTCAGAGAACATCAGCCGCGAATCGAGCGCGGCTCCCAATTCCGGTTTGGTCAACAGCTCGGGCCCCACCGTTTCGACCGCCTTGGGCCGCTGATTCCACCAGATTGCGGCGGTCAGCGCCAACACCACCACCAACGGGATGGCGATCAGTAACGCCCGGCCCTTCCACCTTGATCCGGCGGTTTCGCTGGCTGCCGGCGGCGCGGCATCGGCCACCATATCGGCGGCGAAGCCTTCTTGGGCTGTCTCCTGGTCCGTGTTGGCATTCGGACGCGGCCGGTCTTGGGCTTCTTGGCTGGCGCCCTTGGCCCGTCCGTTGGTTGGGTTGGGATCCTTTTCGGTGCCGCGGCGGTTGGCGGAGCGGCCCACGGTCAGGCGGCTGGCGGCGGCGGAACCTCGCCGGTGGTCAGCGCTTGTGCCACCTCGGAGGCGGTCGGGATGGAGGCACTGGCCCCCCGGCGGCTGAGCGAGATGGAGGCGGCGGCGGTGGCCGCGCGGGTCGCCTCGGTCAGGGTGGCGCCCGCGGACAGGCGAGCGGCCAGCACACCACAGAAGGTGTCGCCGCCGCCGGTGTGATCCACCGGCACCGTTGGTAGTGGTTTGACCAGCTCAATTTCTTCATCTGGGCTGGCCACCAGGCAGCCTTCGGCGCCGCGGGTCATCACCACTGACGGCACCAGGCGCTGCAGGGCCCGCATCAAGATTTTGTTGTCTGAGGGGTAGAGACCAAAGCTCCGGGTGGCTATGTCCCGCGCCTCTTGCTGGTTGACCACCAGCACATCAACTTTGGTGAACAGCTCCGGCGGCACCGGCACCGAAGGGGCGGCGTTGAGCACAAATGTGCCCTCAGTCGCCTCAGCCGCCTTGGTCACAATGTCCAACGGAATCTCTAGCTGCGCCAGCACCACTCGGCTGGAGGCCAGCACGTTTAGGTGTTCTTCGCCAATCTCGACCAACGAGTTGGCGCCTGGCACCACGGTGATGACGTTGGTGCCCTCTGGGTCCACCATGACTATGGCCATGCCGGTGGCTTCGTTGACGGTCCTGATGAAGCCGGTGTTGACACCGGCCGCGACCAGCGTGTCGCACAGCAGGGCGGCATCTGAATCGTTGCCCAGCGCGCCGATGAAGGCTGTTGGCACATCACCGGCTTTGGCGGCCGCTATGGCCTGGTTGGCACCTTTGCCGCCGGTAAACCGCTGAGCGGCCGTAGCCAATACCGATTCGCCGGCTTCCGGCCAGCGTGGCACCCGGACCTCCAGGTCCGCGTTGGCCGATCCGACCACCACCACATTGAATTCGCCTGCTGGGGCACCCTTTGACATTGCTCTAGTCTCCTTGACGAGTTCTTCCGCTACCGGTTCACGCCTCGCTGCGGCCCACTGCCGCGGCGCAGCCGTCGTTACCAGGTACAAGCCTGCCACACCCGCGCCCCCAAGCCATACCTTTGGCCACCAACCCCCACTACGTGTTCCCCGCCCCGGGTGTCACCGAGCGCTTCGAGCGAGAAGGGGGAGTGTAGGCGCCGGGATTCCCCCAGGATCCCGGCGCCTACGGCCGGCAGCGGCTCTGCTACCCCCAAGCAGTTAGTTGCTGCTGCCGGGAACAACCGGCTGAAGCGCCGGGTAAAAGGGAGGGGATCTCGCACACCAACGAATTGTTCGTCAGAGTGTCTTTGACTTTGACCTTCTTGAAGGGGAAGTAGCCCTTGTTGGTGACGGTGTAGGTGAACCACAGCTCCTTACTCGGATCAACCGGACCGCCGGAGGGC
>JAIRTF010000142.1 GCA_031255075.1 Bifidobacteriaceae bacterium
GGGGTGAACACATAGGCCTCAGAGCCGCCAATCTCATAGCGCAGCGAATCCAAGAACTCGCCCGGATCTTGAGTCTCGCGCTGCCAATCGACCAGTTGCCGCAACCAGTCCATGTCCGCGCCGGAAGTGTTGGCGTAGGCGCCTTCCTTGTACTTCCAGTGGGCGGCCACGCCATAGACACTGCGGCGGTGCATCTCATGGGTGCGGATCTGAATCTCAACCGGTTTGCCGGAAGGCCCAATCACCGTGGTGTGCAACGACTGGTACATGTTGAACTTGGGCATCGCGATGTAGTCCTTGAACCGGCCCGGCACCGGATTCCAGCGCGCATGCATCGCCCCCAAGGCGGCATAACAATCGCGGACCGAATCCACCAGAATGCGCACACCCACCAGGTCATAGATGTCCGCGAAGTCGCGTCCCCGGACAATCATCTTCTGGTAGATCGAATAGTAATGTTTCGGCCGGCCGGTCACCGTGCCCTTGATCTTTGAAGCCCTCAGATCAGCTTTGACCTGTTCAGACACCACCCTCAGATACTCGTCACGGGCCGGTGCCCGCTCCGCCACCACCCGGACAATCTCGTCATAGACCCGCGGGTGCAAGGTGGCGAAAGACAAGTCCTCCAGCTCCCACTTGATGGTGTTCATGCCCAGCCGGTGAGCCAGCGGCGCATAAATCTCCAGCGTCTCCCGGGCCTTCTTCTCAGCCGATTCGGCCGGCACATACTTCCAAGTCCGGGCGTTGTGCAGACGGTCAGCCAGCTTGATCAACAACACCCGAATGTCCTTGGCAGTGGCGATCACCATCTTGCGGACAGTCTCCGCCTGGGCCGCCTCACCGTACTCAACTTTGTCCAGCTTGGTGACGCCATCGACTAGGGCAGCGATCTCTTCGCCGAACTCGGTCCGCAACTCATCCAACGAATAGGGCGTGTCCTCAACCGTGTCATGGAGCAGCGCCGCCGCCAAAGTGGACGGCGTCAAGCCCAGTTCGGCCAAAATGGTGGCCACCGCCACCGGATGGGTGATGTACGGTTCGCCGTTCTTACGAACCTGCCCCTCGTGGACCCTCTCAGCCACTGTGTAAGCCCGCTCCACGATGTCCGTTGACATCTTCGGATGGGAGGCCCGCAAACCAGCCAACACCGGTTCAAGGGCCGGCGGCGCCGCCGGATGGGTCCTGAAACCTGGCAGCCAGGACAGCGGGCCAGTGTGCGCACTGGTGCTTTCCGACCCCTTGTGGGTCACGCCCGCGTCTGCCATGGGCCAATTCTAGGGCCCGCACAAGCCGCTGAGCGGGATGTACGCGGCCGGCTGACCGCATTCGACCCAGCTGAACAGGCTCGCGGCACAACAACCAGACGCCCGATGTCGCTCGCGACCGCACCCGCGCAGCTCCGGTCGCCGTTGGCACCGACGAGCACGCAAACGCACCAAACAGGATGCGGTGCACTCAAATACCCGCCCGCACAGGCGAGCGCAGCCCAAGCGCCAATCTGCAGCGCCAGTGGCCACAGCTAGTGCACTAGATCGACAACAAACAGGTCAGGTCCCGGCCAGCCAATTTGGTGCGACCGCCCAAGAAGCCCAACTCGATCAAGAAGGCCATGCCCACAATCTGGCCGCCGGCCCGTTCCAACAGATCAGCGCCGGCGGCGGCGGTGCCACCGGTGGCCAGGACATCATCCATGATCATCACCCGGGTGCCGGGCCGGATGGCGTCTTCATGCATCTCCAGAGCGGCCTCGCCGTACTCCAGGGCGTAAGACTCGCGCAAGGTCACGCCGGGCAGCTTGCCGGGCTTGCGCAGCGGCACAAACCCCACACCGGCCTGCAGCGCCGCCGGCGCGGCCAAGATGAACCCGCGGGCCTCAATCCCCACCACCAACTCAGCGCCAGACCGGGCCGTGGCATCCGCCAAGTAGTCAATCACCCGGGCAAAGGCGGTCGCGTCCGCCAACAGCGGCGTGATGTCCTTGAACACCACTCCCGGGGTAGGGAAATCCGCTATGTCGCGGCAGTGTGCCGCCACCAGGTCGCCGATCTGCGCGGCAGGCAACACGGCCACAGCTGGTCTACCTATCGGCTCTGGGCTTGCGCCGAGGCTGGGCGCCCTGGCCCTGGTGGTGACCGGCCTTGACCGCTCCCAGACCGGACAACGCGGCCAAACCCAGGCCCTCGTCATCGCCGGCCTCTAGAGCGGCCTTACGGAGCGTCAACACCTTGGTGGTGTGCTCCCGGATGGACGGCTGGCGGTTACGCAAAGCCACCTCCAGCGGCGTGGCCAGGAAGATCGAAGAGTACGTGCCGGCGGCCATACCAACGAACAACGCCAGCGAAATGTCTTGCAACGAAGATGGCCCCAGCAGCGCCAAGCCGATGAACAAAATAGCCGCCACCGGCAGCAACGCCACCACCGAAGTGTTGATGGACCGGACCATGGTCTGGTTGACGGCCAAGTTGGCGGCCTCGCCATAGGTGTACTTGGTCTGATCAAGCACGCCTTCGGTGTTCTCCCGGACCTTGTCGAAGACCACCACTGTGTCATACATGGAGTAGCCCAACACTGTCAGGAAGCCGATCAACGTGGCCGGTGTCACCTCGAAACCGACCGCCGCGTAGACGCCAACGGTGACCAGCAAGTCGTGCAACAGCGCCGTGATGGCGGAAACCGCCATGGCCCAGTTGCGGAAGTAGGCGATCATCGCCAAAGCCACCAGGAACAGGAAGATCACGGCGCCGCGGGCGGCTTTGCCGGATACATCCGCGCCCCAAGAGGCGGACACCATTTGGTTGGACACATCAGTCGTGTCGACACTGTAAGCCTCAGCCAAACCGACTTTGATTTCTTGGGTTTGTTCGGCTGTCAATCTGGAGGTTTGGACGCGCACACCGCCAGCTGCCAGAGATGTCACCTTGGGGGCTGATTCGCCGCCCACCACGTCGCGGACCACGTCGGCGGCTGGTTGTTGGGAGGTGTTATCAGTGCCGGAGACGCGGAATTCGGTGCCGCCCACGAACTCCATACCCAGTTGCAGCCCCGGTTTGAACAGCAGCAAAGTGCAGATCACCACCACGCCGGCGGCGATGATCAGCCAGAGCCGAATCTTGGGCACCACCTGGTAAGACCGTTTGCCCGTGTAGAGGTCATTGCCCCAACCTGCGAAGCCCTTAGCCATCGGATTCGCCCCCTTCCTCATCGTCCTCGCCTATTCGCTCATCGGCGGCTTCGGTGGCCTTTTCGGCCGCCAACCGTTTGCGTTCGGCAATCGACAGGCCCCGGTCACCTTGGACACGTTCAGCGACTGCCACCGCAGTGGCCGATGCCGCGCCCGCAGTACCCTTCTCAGTCTTGGCTTTCGAACCGGCCGGTTTGGCGGACGAGCGCGCCGGGGCGACCGAGATCCGGCCGCGGCCGGCGTAGTGGACCGAGCCGGGTGCGCCCAGCCGCCACGGGTCAAGCCCGGACCAGGGATGTCCGTCCGCCCAGAATGGCAGCTTGGTCAGCAACAGGATCATCGGATGGGTGAACAACATCACCACCACCAAGTCCATGATGGTGGTTAAGCCCAAGGTGAAGGCGAAGCC
>JAIRTF010000151.1 GCA_031255075.1 Bifidobacteriaceae bacterium
GCCCGCGCATGGCCGCCACCGGTTGGATGGCGGCCGGGGCCGGCGTCAGGGCCAAGTCCCGGATCGGAGTGGAAGCCCCCACCACCAGCGGGCCGCCGCCGGCCGCGGCGGCCACCGCCCCGGCGATCTGCGGACCGGACAATTCGGCTTGACTGCTGACCACTTCCCAGGCGGCGGCACCCAGTTCCAGCCAGGCAGCCACCCACCGGCTGTCCGCCGGCGGCCCGTCAAGATCTATTCGCCCCGCGATGACCCGCGCCCGGCGGCCCTGGTCAAACCACGGACCACCGGTCGGATGGACCACCACCACCTCGGCCTGGCCGCCGGCCACCAAGCCCAGGACGGGCCTGAACAGCACCGGCCGGCCGTAGACCACTACCCGCTCCACGGCGCTGCCCAGGACGCGAACCGCCAAAGCGGCCGCCGTCACCGCGTTGGGGCCGGCCCAGGCGCCGGAGGCCGGCTCCGCCAAGAGCGGCCAGCCGGCCTGTTCGGCCAACCGGCGCGCGGCATCGGTCGCCCCAAAACCGGCCACCACCACCGTTCGTGGTTCCGTTGTCAAAGTCACTGCAGGCAGCGACCTGGGACCAGAGCGTGGACGCGCCGGTTGCTGCCGGCCCGCCGAGGGCTCCGCAGCGGGCGGCCATGGGCTGGGCGGCGTCAACGGGTCACGAAGCTGGACGTTCAGGTGCACCGGACCGGCTTGATCCGAGCGGACCCCCAGGGCGGCTTCAGCGGCCGCCGTCCCCAGGGCCTGAGCCCGGGCCGGCGAAAGGTCTGGGCGGACCGTGGCTTCCCAAACCGGCGCCGCCCCGAACATCCGCCGCTGGTCAAAAGTCTGGTTGGCGCCAACACCATGGAGCTCAGGCGGCCGGTCGGCGCTGACCACCACGAGTGGTAGCCGGGCCGCCGCCGCTTCCATCACCGCCGGGTGCAAGTTCCCCACCGCAGTACCGGAAGTTGTCACTACCGCCACCGGGGCAGCCGGCCGCGGCGCGTCTGCAGCGGCAGCCTCGACCGGTTCGGCAACGGTTCCCGATGCCGCCGCAGACCCCTCCGCAAACCCCGCCGCAAACCCAACGTTCCCTGGTGCTGAGGGTGCGGTCGCGGCATCGGGCAGCAAAGCTCCAGCGGCCAGACCCAAAGCCGTGAAACCGGCCGAACGCTCATCAAGCCGGACGTGAATTCGCAGGTCACCGCGCTGTTCGGCTTCGAAAGCAGCGTAGATCAGCGGCGCGTTGCGCGAACCGGGAGCCACCACCAAGTCCCGCAAGCCGCCGGCGACCAAGCCCGCCAAGACGCGGCGAGCCAACTCAAGGCTTGTCACAGCCCCGCGCGAGGTGTGCCGGGGCTGTTGGCCAGCGCCCTGACCTGGTCAATGCGGCGCCGCCACCACTGTTGGACCGCCGGGCCGGCCTCCCAATGGGCCAACAGGGCTGGATCGGCGCTGACGTTGCGGACCCGCAAGAAGCCGTCCACCGGGACCAGCGGATCATCAGTCACGTCGCCACTCATGAGCTGCAGCGTGCCCAAGCCGCAGGCGAAGTCAAGCTGCGGAAGGGCTCCAGCCAAGGCCAGACCGGCCGCCAAACCGATCGAAGTCTCCACCGCTGAAGACACCACCACCGGCAAACTGACCCGCTCAGCCAAGGCCAGGCAGGCGCGGACGCCTCCCAGTGGTTGGACCTTCAACACGATCAAATCCGCCGCGCCGGCCTTCTCCACCCGGAACGGGTCAGAGGACCGCCGGACTGACTCATCAGCCGCGATTGGAACCGAGGTGCGCCGGCGCAACTGGGCCAATTCGGCAACTGTTCCGCACGGCTGCTCAGCGAATTCCAGGCCACCGGCAGCCCGGTTCAACGCAGCAATATGAGCGGCCGCGGTCTCCACATCCCAGGCGCCGTTGGCGTCAATTCTGATCTTTCCACCCAGGCCTAACGCACCGCGGACGGCGGCTACCCGGGCCACTTCTTCAGCCAGGGTTTGACCCGGTTGGGCAACCTTGACTTTGGCGGTAGTACACCCTCTGAACTGGGAGACCAGCCGGATGGCCACTTCTGGTGAAACCGCCGGCACAATTCCGTTGACGGGCACCCATTCGCGAACCGGCGGCGGATAGCCCTCCGCGGCGGCCTCATTAGCCGCCTGCCACCAAGGCACACAGCCCGCAGGCGAATAGTCCTCAAAGGGAGAGAACTCCGCCCAACCTGCAATTCCCCGCCAAACCAGGCCACGCCGCCGCGTGATTCCGCGGAAGTCTTGGGTCAGTGGGATATCGAACACACCAGCCACGGCTCTTACCCTAGACCACCTGCGCATCCGCTGGATGCAGCCGGCTATTCGCGGCCGCGCCGAAAGTCCATAGCCGGCCAGCGGGGTGTGAGAAGCTGTGGGGGTGACCAAGCCGCACGAACTGCTATCTGATGGTTTCAGCCCTGACTTGTGGATGCCGGTACCAGGCTTTGAAGACTGCGATGACATCACTTACCACCGGGGCGTTGACCGGTCCGGCGGTGGGCTCACCCCGCAGCCTTGGGTGCGGATCGCCTTCAACCGGCCGGAGGTTCGCAACGCCTTCAGCCCTCACACCGTTGACGAGCTGATCACAGCGCTGCGCCACGCCGCCACCTCTCCTGACGTTGTGACAGTGCTCTTGGCCGGTAACGGCCCCAGCCCCAAAGACGGCGGCTACGCCTTTTGTTCCGGCGGTGACCAGCGCTTCCGCGGCCCATCTGGTTACGTCTATAACGCCCCAGCGGACTGTGCAGCCCCCTCCCCCGCCCCTAGCGGGGCGCCGTCTGGCCCGGGCCGGCTGCACATCTTGGAAGCCCAAAGTCTGATCCGGACCATGCCCAAAGTGGTGATTGCCGTAGTGGATGGTTGGGCGGCCGGCGGCGGCCATTCGCTCCACGTGGTTTGCGACCTGACCATTGCCTGCCGCCAACATGGCATGTTCAAGCAGACCGATGCCACCGTGGCTTCGTTTGACGCCGGCTACGGTTCGGCTTTGCTGGCCCGCCAAGTTGGCCAAAAGCGGGCCCGTGAAATCTTTTTCCTGGCGGAGACCTATACCGCCGAACAAGCCGAAGCTTGGGGCGCGGTCAACCGGGCGGTTCCCCACCCAGATGTGGAGGCCACGGCCATCGCTTGGGCCCAGCAAATCGCCGCCCAATCACCGGCAGCCATCCGAGTGTTGAAGTTCGCTTTCAATCTGGCAGATGACGGCCTGGCCGGTCAGCAAATGTTCGCCGCAGAGGCAACCCGTTTGGCCTACGGCACAGCCGAAGCCACTGAGGGGCGCGACGCCTTTTTGGAACACCGTCCACCCGATTGGGCGCCTTTCCGGCGGCAGATCCTCTAGGCCGCGGGCGCCTTGGACTTACTGCCGGGCAAGTGCGGCCGCCGGCAGCGGGTCAGCTGACCGTCCAGGTGCCGGTGTTGCGAGGAATCAACTCCACCCAGGTTTGGCCGGCCACCAGCTGAACAACTTCACCGGCTTTGGTCTTGATGACCAGCGGTGCAGCGGCGCTCTCCTTGGACCAATCGATCTCAAGGCTCTTGCCGGCGCTGGCTACCAGCCCGGTTCCGGAGCCGACCAGCATGGATTCAGGGATGGGGCTGCCGGCCGCATCAGTGCCGCCAGCATTTTGAATCTCAACCGATATCACCAGCACGTTGGCCGCGGACAACCGCACGCCAGAGGCCGCCATGGCCGGCTCGTCCTGTTCAGACCGCAGGAAGGTGCCGCTGGAGGCGGCCCAGGTCCACTTCGGTTTCGAAACCGAAGACAACACCAGGCTGATCATGGCTGCGTCGGTACCTTGTTTGGCGGCAGTGGAGGTGGCGTCAGAGCCGGCGAATTGGAACTCGGCCGGGGGCGGTGCCTTGTGTGAGTCATTGGCCTGGGCAATTACGTCCGCCGGCCGCAGGTACAGGTTGTGAGGCATTGACCGGTCGGTTGACCGGTAGAACCCAGCACTGTTCTCTTGAACTACTTGGAGGCCGGCGTCAGCCGTCTTGGCGATGAACTGCGCTGCGCCCCCGGAGCATGCCAGTATCCCGTGGGTTGGCCCGGCGATGGCGCCATCCATTGGCCTGACGGAGCGAACCGGCCCAACCGAATCCGGCAGTTGGGAATGGAACACGGCCACCAACCGCGATTCGCCGCCCTCCACCATTTGTTCCCAGACAATGTCTGCGGACTCCAAGCCTGACTGAGGCCGGGCCACCTTGGGGTTTTCCACCTTGACTGACAAGGCCGGCCGTTCCACCACATCCCCGGGCAGTCCGGTCAAGGGCCACAGCGGCGGCACCTCCGGCGGGGCCTGCTTGCCACTGCCGTCCGGATCCACCACGCTTCCGCCGCCGCCGCTTTCATCTTCTGCCTTCTTGCAAGCAGCCAAGGCGCCTCCGGCCAAGGCCAAGATCGCGACGGCTGCCAACAGCTTGAACGGTCGGTGGTTGTGCATGTGTGCTCCTGAGATGGTTGAGGAAGTAACCGCGCCCACTGTAAGCATGTGGGCCGCCCAAGCTTGTGGACCCGCCACGGCGCGCCTCACCTTTCGCCCCATCCAGACCGCCTCGGTGGCCGATGCCGCGCCACCAGGTTTCCCCGCCTCAAGCCGACCCGCGTAATCTGGTTCGCTGTGTCCCACACGGCTTTGGTGCGAAGCGTTGAAGAGGCTTTGGCGGGCGGGGCGCCGGTAGTCGTTGGCAGCATCGGAGCGCCTGCGGTTCAGGTGGTACCCAACGGCGCGGCGCTGGTTCTGCCAACTTCGGGTTCAACTGGTTCACCGAAGTGGGTGGCCCTTTCCGCCGCCAATCTGAAGGCTTCCGCGGCGGCCAGTGCCGCCCGGCTGGGCGGTTCCGGCAACTGGCTCCTGGCTTTGCCGACAACCCACATTGCCGGCCTGAATGTGGTGGTTCGGGCGGTCTTGGCCGGCGGGAGCCTGACCTCTATGCCGCCCGACTCATTCACCGCTGAGCGGTTTTCCGCCGCCGCTGCGGCTATGCCGCCGGGCCGGCGCTATGTGTCGCTGGTGCCGACCCAGTTGGCGCGCCTGTTGGCCGCCGGCCCAATTGGCGCGGAGGCATTGGCTGGATTCGAAGCCGTCCTGGTTGGGGGCGCCGCGATCAGCCAATCGCTACGAACAGCCGCCCAGGCTGCCGGGGTACGCCTGGTGGAAACCTATGGGATGGCGGAAACCGCCGGCGGTTGTGTCTATGACGGTGTTCTCTTGGATGGGGTGGAAGCGCGGCTGGAGCGGGGAATCATTGAACTGGGCGGCCCCACCGTGGCTTTGGGCTATGCCCCGCCAGACACCGGCGAACGCTTCTTCGAAGCCGACGGCCGGCGTTGGTTCCGGACTTCTGACCTCGGCCAATGGACGGTTGAGGGACGCCTGTGCCCCACTGGTCGGATTGACAACGCCATCACTACGGGCGGTGAGACCATCAGCCCCGAAACGGTTGAGGGAGAGTTGGCGAGCGGCATCGGCCTGGAGGAAGTCCTGGTGGTGGGGCTGCCAGACGAACACTGGGGGCAAACGGTGACTGCGCTGGTGGTGCCGGCGGACGGCGCCGAACTGGACTTCGAGGCTTTGCGGGCGGGCGTCAAACGGCGCCTCGGACCGGCCTATGCGCCCAGATGGATCGGCGCGGTGCCAGGCCTACCGAAGGTCGCTGAAGGCAAACTGGACCGTGCTGCCGGCCTGGACCTGGCGGCGGGTCTGCGGGCATCCGGTCGGCTTCACAAAGTAGGGTGACAACTGTGGCAACTGCTTCGGAATGGCTTAGCGGCCTGCGGCTGAGGACTCTACCGGCCGCCATCTCACCAGTGGTGTTGGGGGTTGGCGCCGCCTGGCAAGGCGACCAACCCAACTGGGCCAAAGCTGGGCTCTGCCTGGTGGTGGCGTTGGGCTTGCAGATCGGCGTGAACTTTTCGAATGACTATTCGGACGGCAAACGCGGCTCTGACGCGGACCGTGATGGCCCGACCCGTCTGGTCGCTTCGGGGGCCGCCAAGCCGGGTGCGGTCAAAGCCGCCGCCTTTGTGGCCTTTGGTGTCTCCGCCGCAGCCGGGCTGGGCTTGGCCTACCTGACCAGGCAATGGTGGCTGATAGCAGTGGGTGCGGCTGCCATCGCCGCAGCCTGGTTCTACACCGGCGGCCGGCGGCCGTACGGCTACCGCGGCCTGGGCGAGGTTGGGGTCTTCTTGTTCTTCGGACCGGTGGCGGTGCTGGGCACCACCTACGTTCAGGGCTTGTGGATCAGCTGGCGGGCGATTGTCGCCTCGGTTGGTGTGGGGCTGTTGGCCTGCGCCATTTTGATGGCCAACAACTTGCGGGACTTGGATGCTGACAAGCAGGTCGGCAAGATGACCTTGGCGGTCAAACTGGGCGGCATGGTCTCCCGTGGCGTCTACGCCTGGGAAATGTGGGCGGCCATAGCGGCTGGGGCGGTGTGCGCCATCGGCCGGCCGCGGGTGCTGGTGGTGTTGTTGATGGCCATTCCCACCGCCCGGCTGACGGCTGCTGTCGGTGACGGGCTGCGCGGCAAAGACCTGGTCAGAGTATTGACCCGCACCGGACAGGTGGAGTTGGGCTACTCCATTCTGCTGGGGCTGGCCATGGCTGATCTAGGCATCTACAGTTAGCCCGTCCTCCAACAAAGGCCGGTAGGCTGGGACTGATGTTCCGGATCTTGTTCTTCTATGTCCTGCCGCTGGTGTTGATGCTCTACGCCATTGTTGACTGCGCCCTGGACAACGCCATTGAGCGGACCGGCTTGCACAAGGCGCTGTGGATCATAGTGATCATCTTGGTGCCCGTGGTTGGGCCCCTGGCCTGGATAGTGGTAGCCAAGATTGCCAGACCCGCTCCCGCCTACCGGCCACCGCGCCCTTCCCCGGGCCGCTGGAACACCCGCCCGTTGGCACCAGATGACAACCCTGATTTTCTCCGCCACTTAGCTGAGGAAGAAGCCCTCCGCCGCCAACGCGAAAAGCGCAAGAAGCAACAAGACCCACCCACCGAAGACCCCCAATAACCCCAAGGCGCCCAGCGCCAATCAGATAAGGAGAACCCTCCATGAGTCAGGATTTGATAGTGCGGTTTTCGGATGCGTCCGAGTTCACTCCTGAGCGGTGGGCCGCATACATGAAGAAGTTCGGGTTGACCGTTTCGTTCCCGCAGGGGGCGGGTCTCGCTGACCAGGTGGGTTTCTTGCCGGTTGACGCGGCTGGCCTCACTTCATCGGAGACTGTGCAGACGGGGTTCGTAATGGACGCGTACGCCCCAGAGGAAGCTGGTGAACCTTGGTTCGTAGCGTTTAGTTCTTCGGCCGGTGAAGGGGACGAAGTCTGGGCCTTGGCACACGCCGCCGCAGCCTACTTCGTAGCCGAGTTGGAAGCAGGACTGGAGGATCCTCAAGAGGGGACGGAATATGGTCCTGGGGACCTTCCCCAGTTGGAGGCTCTGGTGGAGGAACTGTTGGACGGGGTTCGAGGCGATTGACTTGAACCGTGGACGGATGGGGTCCCATGAGATGGTGGGTCGTGCCCGTCCGTATGGGGTTCGTTCAGCGCTGTATGTGCAGTTCTCGCGGAAGGGGTCGTATTGAGTCAGAACCTGCGGTTGAGGATCCCAGACCTGTCTGGGTTCTCGTATGACGAGTGGGAGGACCATTTCGATCGCTTCGGTTTGACGGTGCGCCTGCCGTGGCCTTTTGACTTGCCTACTCAGGCGGGCTTTCTTCGGGTCGAGGCGCATGGGCTGACCTCGGATTTCGGTATCGAAACCGGGTTCGATATGGAGGTTTCCGGGCCGCGAGGTGCGGACGGGGGTTGGCTTGTCTCTCTGGGCACCGCAGATGGGGATGCTGAGGAAGTGTGGGCGTTGATCTACGCTTCGGTGGCGTACTTCGTGGCCGAGTTGGGGGCGGTTGTGGAAGATCCCCGAGACGGTGCTGCGGTGGACCTCAGTGATATCAAGGCCATCAGATCGGCGACTCGTCGGTTGATTGCCAAGGTGCGTCGAGAGCGGTCTGCGGCCGTGAAGAAGGTTATGAGCGAGGCCGCAC
>JAIRTF010000164.1 GCA_031255075.1 Bifidobacteriaceae bacterium
CTTTTTGAACTTCGCCTTCCCAGGTCAGGGCCCGCATCTCAAGCAGGTCCACAACGCCGCGGAAGGTGTTCTCAGCCCCGATCGGAAGCTGCATGACCAGCGGTTTTGCTCCAAGACGCTCCACAATGGTGCGCACCGTGAAGAAGAAGTCGGCGCCCAGTTTGTCCATTTTGTTGACAAAGCAGATACGCGGCACGTTGTATTTGTCGGCCTGGCGCCAGACGGTTTCGGATTGGGGTTCAACCCCTTCTTTGCCGTCGAACACGGCTACGGCGCCATCCAGCACCCGCAGCGAACGTTCCACCTCAACGGTGAAATCAACGTGGCCGGGTGTGTCAATGATGTTGATCTGGTGGTCTTTCCAGAAACAGGTGGTGGCCGCAGAGGTGATGGTGATGCCGCGTTCTTGTTCCTGCTCCATCCAGTCCATGGTGGAGGCGCCATCATGGGTTTCACCGATCTTGTAGTTGATGCCGGTGTAGAACAGGATCCGTTCAGTCACGGTGGTCTTGCCGGCGTCAATGTGCGCCATGATGCCGATGTTGCGGACCTGTCTCAGGTCAGTCAACACGTCGAGTGCCACGGAGGTTCCCCATCTCTGATCGTTTGTCTTCTGCTTACTTTTCCAACTGTCAATCTGTGGCCTTCAGCCGCCCTATGTGCTTAGGGCCTGCTTCAGGCCGCCGATGCCGCGCCCCCAACTTGGCCGCCGTCCGCGGTTCCCAGCCCGCCGCCTGAGTCGCGGCCAGCCCGGGTGGGCGGTGGTTGCCAGCCTTGTTAGGCGGCACGGTCTAATGCTGTGGTGCGGAGCGTCACCACCGGTAGTGGGCGAAGGCCCGGTTGGCCTCAGCCATCTTGTGGGTGTCTTCGCGCCGCTTGACGGCGGCACCGAGGCCATTGGAGGCGTCAATGATTTCATTCATCAAACGCAGCTCCATGGACTTTTCGCGACGAGCCCTGGAGAAGGAAACCAGCCAGCGCAGCGCCAAGGTGGTGGCCCGAGTCGGCTTGACTTCCACCGGCACCTGGTAGGTGGCACCGCCAACGCGGCGGGACTTGACTTCCAGAGCCGGGCGGATGTTGTCCAGCGCCCGCTTGAGGAGCGTCACGGCATCCGTGCCGGTCTTTTCTTGAGCGCCGTTCAAGGCGCCGTAAACAATCGACTGGGCGGTTGTCTTCTTGCCGTCCAACAACACCTTGTTGACCAGCTGGGTAACCAGCGGGCTGGAGTAGACCGGATCAGCGATCAACGGCCGCCTGGGAGCAGGACCTTTGCGAGGCATCAGTTCTTCTCCCTCTTGGCGCCGTAACGGGAGCGAGCCTGTTGACGGCCGCGCACGCCTTGGGCGTCCAGGGCGCCGCGAACAATCTTGTAGCGGACGCCGGGCAGATCGCGTACGCGCCCACCGCGAACCAGAACAATCGAGTGCTCTTGAAGGTTGTGCCCCACACCAGGAATGTAGGCGGTCACCTCAATGCCGCTGGACAGCCGCACACGCGCCACCTTGCGGAGAGCCGAGTTGGGCTTCTTCGGAGTGGTGGTGTAAACACGCGTGCAAACGCCCCGGCGCTGCGGGGCTCCCTTGAGGGCCGGCGTCTTGGTCTTTCCGGCCTTCGCGGTCCGACCCTTGCGAACCAGCTGCTGGATTGTGGGCACTAGGACTCCATGTTCTTTATCGCTGAGAGTGACTGGGTTGCAATGGCGCCAAGGCGCCACTAGTCCCGCCGAAGCGGGCACACAAACGTTTAGGGTACAACGAGCACTTGGCCAGCGTCAAAGTGAGCCGCGTCCGGCCCCGGTCTTGGACCGGGGCTAGGCCGCCTGTTCTGCGGCCGAGCCCGCTGTTTTCGCTGTTAGCGGCTCTGACGCGACTCAAATCCGGAATGCCTTGGCGGCCGGTCCTGGCTGGTGGCCAGCCATGGCACCGGCGGTAAATGATCCAGATCAGCGGCCGGAGTGGCCGTAACCGAGACAGTTGGGGATCCTCCCGAGGCTGTCGGTACAGTTCCGGGCTGGTAGCTGGGAGGCGCCGGAATCACTGGCAGCGGCGGCAGGGCGGCAATTGGCGTAGCCCCGGCTCGCGGCGGTGGCACAGCCGCAGTCAACGGCAGCTGAGGCGGCAAGGCTGGTGCCGCCGGCAGCGGCGGCTCTGGGCCAACCAGCGAACCGGCAATGTGGGAAATCCGCGAAATGGGCCCGAACAACGCCTCGTTGTCAAACGGCTTGGCCTCGGCAGAACACTGCCCCGCCAGCCGGCGCAGATTGGCCAGCTGGTCATGGCTGGCATTCAACTGCGCGTCGATTGGGCCAACCAGTGGCCCCAGAGTATTGGACAAGCCGTAGCGCGGCACTTGCAGACGCCAAGTGGACAGCAGCTTCTGGAACTGCCCAAACTGGGCCGTGCAGGAGTCAATCTCCAGCGCTACGCGGCGCAGGATGGCGCCCGTCTCAGCCATGTCCTGGGACAGTTGCTGCACGTCATCGGACAATGACTGGCACAACAGGGGCACATAAGTCAGCCCCTTGGGCGGCGCCAAACCGTCCAAGACCTCCAGCGCGAAGCGGATCACCATGTCGTCATGGAGGTGGGCCAAGGCGATCCGGAACCGCAACTCCATGACCGTGTTGCGGACCGTAGACAGCTTCTCCACCAGGGGGCTGATAACCGATTGGACGCCGGCACCAATGGTGTTCATAGCCCGCGCGGTGGAGGCCAACACCGGGGCCCGTTCTTCCACCCGGCCAGAGGCCACCGAAGCCAATTCCGTCACCCGGCTGAGGTCTTTAAGGGTGCCAGACAGCTGGTCAGAACCGTTGAGCAGGCCGGTGGCCAGCAATTGCAACGCATCCAACCGGCCCAACACCAATGTCAACTGGGCGCCCAATTCAAGGGCGGCGGCCATGATCTCCGCCACTTCGCCATGGGCCGAGGAAGGCAACCGCCGCTCCGAGGAATCCGCGACCCGAGCTGTCGCCTCAGCCGGGAGGGCGGTGAACATGAATTCCTCATAGGAACCGAATCCTGCTTGGGCCAACATGCCGGACAGAGCATCGCGGCCCAACAGGGCTGCATCGGCCCGGCTCATGCCAGAGCGCCGGGCTTCTTCTTCAAGTGGAATGGTTTGGTCATACAGCGCCGAAGCGGACTGCCAGATTTCCAGAGCGCAGGGCGCCGCCCGGACCGATAGGAAGTTTTGTCCCAGCGGGGTGATGGTGGCGAACACCCAGTAGGCGAAGCCGTCCTTGGCCAGATTGCGCACATAGGCGGCGAACGGTTGGCCGGCTAGCAGCTTGTCCCACATGATGCGGAAAGCGCCGCCCGGCATGCCTGGGTGGCGGATGACGTTATGGGGAGCGCCCATCAACTCTTGGCGGGGAAAGGCCGAGAGCCGCTCAAATACACTGTTTGCGCCGGTGATCACGCCCTTACGGTCCGTGGTTGAGAAGAACAGGTCGTCTATGCCGACAGTTCTGAACCGGCCGTTGGGCGCCATACGCCCGGTCATGACCGCACCTGTTGGTTGCGCATCTTGTCACATCCAATCCGCCGTTATGGGGTCTGATCCCCCATTTTTCGTGCTGAGTAGAACCCTCGACGAGCGCCCCTTCGTTGTGTCTCGGGTTCCAAACCGGGACCAACTGTGAGGAAACTACTCGGCACCCATGATAGGCGTTCGGTAGAAGTACGGTTCAGTTCGCTGACGGCTAAAATCCCTTTTCGGCTTTCCGCTAGGGCGGAAGTTCGGACCGATATCCGGACTGCTTTCAGCTATTTGCGCTGGTCACAGTGCCGAAATTGGTTGAATACGGGGGTTGGTATCGGGTTGGACGGTCATCACAGCCCGTCCAAAGGTCCCAGAACTGTGAGGATTCTCACACCCGCTTACAGCCCACAACTGCGCCTTGGGCGCCCTGCAACCGCCGTTTGGCTGTACCCGCTAAGGCGACAGCGGACTACCGGGACGGCTCGTCCAGCGGTGTCCTAGCAGCGCCTTCGGGGAAAGAGCGGCGGCCCGAACCCGGGACGGGGGATGGGCCGGGCCGCCAGCTGGGGATGCTTATCGAATCAATCAGCCTTGGTAGTCGTCAAACCGAAGGTCACCTAGGTCCTCCAACAGCGCCATCGGTTCAACGCCGATTGGGGGATAGTCAATCTCTTGATAACCGTAGGCCGGGTACAACTCGGCTTTGGCTTCCTCGGTGGGTTCAACAACCACGTGGCGGTAGCGTGGCAGGCCGGTGCCGGCCGGGATCAGCTTGCCAATGATGACGTTCTCTTTCAGGCCCATCAACTGGTCCAGCCGGCCGGAGATGGCCGCCTCGGTCAGTACCCGGGTGGTCTCCTGGAACGATGCCGCAGACAGCCACGAGTCCGAAGCCAAAGACGCCTTGGTGATCCCCATCAGCTCGGGCCGCCCTTGGGCGCCCTTGCCGCCTTCAGCCAGGACTCGGCGGTTCTCATCTTCAAACCGGTCACGAGCCACCAGCTCACCTGGCAACAAGGTGGTGTCATTCGGTTCCAGCACGGTGACCCGGCGCAGCATTTGCCGCACAATGATCTCGATGTGCTTGTCGTGAATATCCACACCCTGTGAGCGGTAAACCGCCTGCACCTCATGGACCAGGTGTTCCTGGGCGCGGCGAGCGCCTTGAACGCGCAGCACCTTCTTCGGGTCGATGGCGCCCTGGGTCAGCGGTTCGCCAACCTCCACCCGGCCGCCGTCTTCAACCTTCAACCGCTGGCGCTTGGACACCGGGTAGATCTTCTCTTCGGAGCCGTCATCCGGGATGATCACAATCCGCCGGAGGCGTTCCGAATCGTCAATCTTGACCTTGCCGGAAGCTTCGGCGATTGGCGCTTCACCCTTCGGGGTGCGGGCCTCGAACAACTCCTGAACACGGGGCAAACCCTGGGTGATGTCGTCAGCAGCCGCCACACCACCGGTGTGGAAGGTACGCATTGTCAGCTGGGTGCCCGGTTCGCCAATCGACTGAGCGGCAATAATGCCGACCGCTTCGCCAATGTCAACCAGTTTGCCGGTCGCCAAAGAGCGGCCATAGCATTTGGCACAGGTGCCAACCCGCGATTCGCAGGTCAGCACAGAGCGGACCTTGACCTCGCTGATGCCGGCCGCCAGCAGGCGGTCAATCATGACGTCGCCGGCATCCTGCCCGGCCGCGGCCAACACATTGCCGTCCGCGTCTTCGACATCGGACGCCAGGGTCCGGGCAAACACGGAGGTTTCCACCTTGGGGTGGATCCGGGCTTCACCATCTGGGCCAACTTCGGAGATCGGCAAAGTCAGGCCGCGTTCGGTGCCGCAGTCTTCCTCACGCACAATCACGTCCTGGGACACGTCAACCAAACGCCGGGTCAGATAGCCAGAGTCCGCGGTCCGCAGAGCCGTGTCGGCCAAGCCTTTACGAGCGCCGTGGGTGGCGATGAAGTACTCCACCACTGAAAGGCCTTCGCGATAGTTGGACTTGATAGGCCGCGGGATGATCTCACCCTTCGGGTCTGCCACCAGGCCGCGCATACCGGCGATCTGCCGGACCTGCATCCAGTTGCCGCGCGCCCCAGAAGAAACCATCCGGTAGACGGTGTTCCGCTCCGGGAAGTTCTCACGCATGGCCTTGTCCACCTCATCGGTGGCTTTGGTCCAAATCTCGATCAGTTCGTGGCGGCGTTCCTCGTCGGTGATCAGACCGTCTTCGTACTGTTCCTGAACAGCGGCGGCCTTGGCCTCATAGGCGTTGAGGATTTCCGGCTTGGAGGCCGGAGCCACCACATCGGAGAAGGAGATAGTCACGCCAGACCGGGTGGCCCAGTGGAAGCCGGCTTCCTTGAGCGCGTCCAGCGAGGCGGCCACTTCCACCTTGGGGTACTTCTCCGCCAGGTCGTTGACAATGGCGGACAGAGCGGTCTTGTCAACCATCCGGTCAATGAACGGGTAGTCCACCGGCAGGGCGTCGTTGAACAGAGCCCGTCCCAGGGTGGTTTCCAGATCGACTTGGTCGCCTTCCTGCCAACCTTCGGGAGCCTCTTCCGGTACCCAGTCGTTCATGCGGATGGTGACTTTGGCGCCCAACTCCAGCTCACCGGCATCGTGCGCCATAATCGCTTCGGCTGTGGAAGAGAACTTCCGGCCTTCGCCCTTAGCCCCTTCTACGGCTGTGGTCAGGTGGTTGATGCCGATGATCATGTCCTGAGTCGGAATGGTCACCGGGCGCCCATCAGACGGCTTCAGAATGTTGTTGGAGGACAGCATCAGAATGCGCGCCTCGGCCTGAGCCTCAGCTGACAGGGGCAGGTGAACGGCCATCTGGTCGCCATCGAAGTCAGCGTTGAAAGCGCCGCAGACCAGCGGGTGGAGGTGAATGGCTTTGCCTTCCACCAGTTGGGGCTCAAACGCCTGAATACCCAAACGGTGCAGCGTGGGAGCGCGGTTCAACAGCACTGGGTGTTCGGTGATGACTTCCTCCAGCACGTCCCACACCACAGATTCTTGGCGTTCGACCATCTTCTTGGCGTTCTTGATGTTCTGCGAATGGCTCAACTCCACCAGACGCTTCATCACAAACGGCTTGAACAGCTCCAGAGCCATGGCCTTCGGCAGACCGCACTGGTGCAGCTTCAAGGTAGGGCCAACCACAATCACCGACCGGCCCGAATAGTCCACGCGCTTACCCAGCAAGTTCTGCCGGAACCGGCCCTGCTTGCCTTTCAGCATGTCGCTGATGGACTTCAGCGGCCGGTTGCCCGGGCCAGTCACCGGCCGGCCACGGCGGCCGTTGTCAAACAGCGAATCGACAGCCTCTTGGAGCATCCGCTTTTCGTTGTTGACAATGATCTCCGGGGCGCCCAGGTCCAGCAGGCGCTTGAGCCGGTTGTTCCGGTTGATGACCCGCCGGTACAGATCGTTGAGGTCCGATGTCGCGAACCGCCCGCCGTCCAACTGCACCATTGGGCGCAGGTCAGGTGGGATAACCGGGATGCAGTTCAACACCATGGCCTCCGGCCGGTTGTCGGTCTGGAGGAAGGCGTTGACCACCCTCAGACGCTTCAGCGCCCGGATGCGCCGCTGGCCTTTGCCGTTCTTGATGACATCCCGCAGGGTTTCAGACTCAGCTTCCAGGTCAAAGGTTTCCAACCGCCGCTGAATGGCGGCGGCGCCCATGGAGCCCTTGAAGTAGTTGCCGAAGCGTTCCTGCATGCCCCGGTAGAGCAGTTCATCGCCTTCCAGGTCAGAGACCTTCAGGGTCTTGAACCGGTCCCAGATGGCGTCCAGCCGCTCCAGGTCCTTCTCCGAACGGCGGCGAATGGCGCTCATTTCGCGGGTGGCTGAGTCCCTCAGCCGGCGCTTGGCGTCAGCTTTGGCACCGGCTGCTTCCAGCGCGGCCATGTCTGCTTCCAGGCGCTGAGCGCGGTTCTCAATCTCCACGTCCCGGTCGGTGGACAGCTTCTTCTTCTCCACCTCGATCTGGGCGGCCAGGGATTCGAAATCATCGTGGCGGCCCTGTTCGTCCACATCGGTGATCATGTAGGCGGCAAAGTAGATGACCTTCTCCAGGTCTTTTGGCGCCAAGTCCAGCAGATAGCCAAGCCGTGAGGGCACGCCCTTGAAGTACCAGATGTGAGTCACGGGCGCGGCCAACTCGATGTGGCCCATCCGCTCGCGGCGCACCTTGGACCGGGTCACCTCCACGCCGCAGCGTTCGCAGATGATGCCCTTGAACCGGACCCGCTTGTACTTGCCGCAGGAGCATTCCCAGTCCCGGGTGGGGCCGAAGATCTTCTCGCAGAACAGGCCTTCCTTCTCCGGCTTGAGCGTGCGGTAGTTAATGGTCTCTGGTTTCTTGACTTCGCCATGGGACCAGCTGCGGACCTCATCCGCGGTGGCCAAACCAATCTTGATTCCGTCGAAGATGTTGACGTCCAGCAAGTCAGTTCCTGCTTCCTTGGGCTAGATAGATTCTCAAAGTTTGCCTGCTTGGTGCTGGCTCCCAGCCGGCGGCGCGGGTCTCGCCCGGTCGCGCCGGCTGAGGGGCAGCCAATTCCCTATATCTCATCCACAGATGAGGCGTCTGGCCGCCTGGCCAGGTCAATTCCGAGTTCTTCAGCAGCCCGGTAGACCTCGTCATCGGCATCGCGCATCTCAATCACGGTGCCGTCAGCGGACATCACGTCCACGTTCAGGCAGAGCGACTTCATCTCTTGCATCAGCACCCGGAAGGATTCGGGGATGCCTGGGTCTTGCATGTTCTCGCCCTTGACAATGGACTCGTACACCTTGACCCGGCCAACCACGTCGTCCGACTTGATGGTCAACAACTCTTGGAGAGCGTGCGCGGCGCCATAGGCTTCCAGCGCCCACACTTCCATCTCACCGAACCGCTGGCCGCCGAATTGCGCCTTGCCGCCCAACGGCTGCTGGGTGATCATCGAGTAAGGACCAGTCGACCGGGCGTGAATCTTGTCATCCACCAGGTGGTGAAGCTTCAAGATGTACATCTCGCCAACGGCCACCGGCTCCGGGAACGGTTCACCGGAACGGCCATCAAACAATCGCGCCTTGCCGCTTTGATCCACCAGACGTTGGCCATCCCGGTTGGGGATGGTGCAACCGAGCAGACCGGTCAGTTCCTCTTCGCGCACACCGTCAAAGACCGGCGTGGCAATCGGCTGGCCTGGCTTGCCGTTGAGCACATTCTTGCTCAGGCCTTTGGCCCACTTGGCTGAGGTGTCCTCAACCTTCCAGCCTTGGGTGGCGATCCAGCCCATGTGCAGTTCCAGCACCTGGCCAACGTTCATACGGCCAGGCACACCCAACGGGTTCAGAATCACATCGACCGGAGTGCCGTCTTCCAGGAACGGCATGTCCTCAACCGGCAGGATCTTGGAGATCACGCCCTTGTTGCCGTGCCGGCCGGCCAGCTTGTCACCATCGGTGATCTTGCGGCGTTGGGCAATATGCACGCGGACAACCTGGTTGACCCCTGGGGACAGCTCGTCGCCATCGTCCTTGGAGAACTCGCGGACACCAATCACGGTCCCGGACTCACCGTGCGGCACCTTCAATGAGGTGTCGCGAACCTCTTTGACCTTCTCACCGAAAATGGCGCGCAGCAGCCGCTCCTCCGGGGTCAGCTCCGTTTCGCCCTTGGGGGTGACCTTGCCCACCAGGACATCGCCGGCTTGGACTTCAGCGCCGATCCGAATGATGCCGCGTTCGTCCAGGTCCGCCAGGGATTCCTCAGTGGTGTTGGGGATGTCCCGGGTGATTTCCTCATCACCCAGCTTGGTGTTGCGGGCGTCTACCTCGTGTTCCTCGATGTGGATGGAGCTGAGCACGTCATCTTG
>JAIRTF010000184.1 GCA_031255075.1 Bifidobacteriaceae bacterium
GCGCGTGGCAAACTCTGGGCGGCTATGCCACGCGCAGGTCTACTACAACAAGAATTGTCACAGCGCACAGTGTAGCCCCCTGGCAGATTGAGTGAAGACACCGTCCACATTGTGGACAGCGTGAGTGGTCAGTTGCGGCGCGCCGGCTCTTTGACACTGCCATCCTCCGGGCTGGCAGCGGCCGGCGGGCTGGTAACAGGGCGCGGCATCGGCGAGCGAGACCAGGACCAAGGTGAAGGCGACCGGGCGGGCCGCGCGGTAGCGTGAGGTTCGTGATTTCAGCCCTGGAATTCCTGGCGCGTGAGCCGGTGCTGTTGATGTTCATACTGGTGGGTCTGGGCTCTGCGCTGGGCGAAATCAGGATCAAAGGAGTGGCCATCGCGGCCGCGGCCGTGTTGTTCATCTCCCTGGGGTTTTCGGCTTGGGCAACTTCGCGCGATATAGACATGCCGTTGGGACATCTTGAGATTCTGGGCACCCTTGGATTGGTCATGTTCACCTACACGGTGGGGGTACTGTCAGGCTCCAACTTCTTCGCTTCGCTGCGGGAGGGCTGGCGCCAAATCCTGACCATGCTGGGCATCTTGGTGGCCTGCGCCGGAATTGCCCTGGGCGGCGGGAAACTGCTGGGGCTCGATGGTGCCACCGCCGGGGGCACCTTGGCCGGCGCCATGACCAACACCCCCATGTTGGCAGCCGTACGGTCTGCCTCGAACGACCCCAACGGGCCGACCATCGGCTATGCCGTGACCTACCTGATCGGGGTGTTGGGCATGCTGTTCTTCGCTCATCTGGCGCTGCGGCAGGCGCCGAAAGATACCGACGCACCAGCACCGTTGATCTCTCGGACCATTCGGGTCGAAACCGATTCGATGCCGTCAATCGCCGGCCTTGAGGAGCACTACGAAGACCACATCAAATTCGCCCGGGTACGCCATGGCGAAAACAATCCGGTGTTGGCGGCCAGCGAAGAAGACGTACTGCGGCGGGGCGATCTGGTGACCGTGGTGGGACCGGCCTCACTGGTTCAGGCCGTGACCCGCGAACTGGGCCACAAATCATCACATGATTTGAAAGCCGACCGGCGTTATCTGGATTTCCGCCGCATCACAGTTTCCAATCCGATGCTCTCCGGCCGCACAATTGAGGATCTGGATCTGGAAGAGCGGTTCTCGGCCCGGATCATCCGGGTGCGCCGCGGCGATGTCGATATGTTGGCCGAGCCGGGGCTAGTTCTACAAACTGGAGACCGAGTCCGGGTGGTGGCGGCCCGTGAACAGATGGACGCGCTATCGAAGTACTTTGGCGATTCGGCCCGTGGATTGGCAGACATCAACCCGGTGGCCTTCGCCATTGGCTTGGCTCTAGGCGTGGCCGTGGGCCTAATCCCTATCCCGTTGGGCGGCTTCACCTTCAAGCTCGGTGCGGCGGCCGGCACCCTGCTAGTGGGTCTGGTTTTTGGGCGCCTGGGCCGCATCGGACCGTTCGTCACCACCATGCCGACGTCTTCTTCCCAAGCCATCTCCGAACTAGGCCTGTTGATGTTCCTGGCACAGGCCGGAGTGGCTGCCGGAACCCAAATCGCAGCGGCGTTCGCTTCTGGCGAATGGCTGAAGATCATTGGCCTGGGGGTTGTCATCACGGCCTTCTGCGGCGTGGGGATGTACGTGACCATGCGGCGGTTCTTCAAGGTCGGCGGGACTCGTTTGAGCGGCATGATTGCCGGCGTCCAAACCCAGCCGGCGGTGCTGGCATTCGCCAATGCCAAGACCAACGCCGATGCCCGGGTAGCATTGGGCTACGCCTTGATCTACCCAGGCGCCATGGTTGCCAAGATTTTATTGGGGCAGATCATGGGACTGCTGGCCTAAACAGACGCCAAACCCCCAGGCGGCGGGAGGGACAAAACGTCCCATTGGCGGCCGGCCCGTAGTCTGGGAGCGGACCCATTCTTGACCTACCAATACCACCGCGGACTGGCCAGTGAGGCATTGTTGAAGTATCAAAAAGTGGCCAAAATATCCGCGTCACCGCAGCCAGGAGGGCCGCTTCAGGAATCCGGCGGCCGGCGGATTTTTCGCCTGTCCGATGCCGCCGAAAGGCTGGGCGCCGCCGGTTCGGGTTTCGCTGTGGGCGCAGTTGTCCTTGCCTCTGCAGCCTTATTGGCGTGTTGCGCTGGATGAACCTAGGCCGTTAGTCACGGTACAAAACGGTGCGAATTGTGGCATACAATGTTCGCAACCAAATTTGTCTATTCGCACTGAAGGAAGTTTGATCTTCATGGCTCAACGTGTTCTTGTCGAGTTGCTCGACGACCTCGACCAGTCTCCCGCCGCTTCGACCATCACATTCGGTCTTGATGGGCGGACCTACACCATCGACCTCAATGAGTCCCATGCCGCCGAGTGGCGCGGATTCTTGGCGACCTACATTGAGGCCGGACGGAAGGTCTCGGCGCGGCGCCGGGCGACGCAATCATCTAAGCAGGCCTATGACTTCGACCCAGCAGCCGTCCGCGCATGGGCGGATTCCAATGGGATCGAAATCTCCAAGCGCGGCCGCGTGCCCTCTTGGGTGGTCGAGAAGTATCACGCCGCCGGTTACTGACGGCAACAGGCCTAGGACGGCCGGCTGGTTTCAGTTGTTCAGCAAACCAAGTTGGGCAACTGAAAACAGTTCGGCCGGCTTGGCCGCCCTCACCGGGCCATATTCTCATTACCAGGCGCGCCCCAGCCCCACAGGCTCGGCGCGCCTTTTGGTCTGCCTAGAGGCTTGGTGTTTGGCCTCTTCCTAGTCGCCTTCGGGGGCCCCAGCGGGCAACGGCGGGTAAGTGTCCACCTGCGGTTGGCGCACCAGGAAGACAGTTGCGGCAGTCAAACCGCCGAACACCACCATTACCGACACCAGCAGCATCGCGACT
>JAIRTF010000190.1 GCA_031255075.1 Bifidobacteriaceae bacterium
CTCACGGGCCGCGATGTCCGCCGATAGTTCCTCAAGCCGGCGCCGCGCCGCACCGCGCCAGTCAGCCAACACGGCCGATGCCGCTCGTTCGGCCAGTTCCCGCTGCCCAGCCACCGCCCGCAACGACAGCAAGCCGCTGGCAGCCGGCAGGTCCGCCGAGGCGATGCGCCGGCATTCGGCCAGCGATCTGACCGATTGGTCCAGATCGAAGCCGGCGTCCCAGATTGGATACCAGAGGGCTTTGGCCAGGGCCTGGCGGCGGGTGTCGGTCCATTCGCGGCCCTCATAGATGACCACCAAATCAAGGTCTGACGCCGGCCCCACCTGGCCGCGGCCGAGCGAGCCGACCGCCCCAAGGGCCACCGCACAGCCGGCGGTTGAACCAGGGTCAACGCCGGTTGTTTCGAGGGCCTCGTCCCATAGCCGCGTGAGAGCGGTACGCAGCAACTGGGTGCGGTGGGCTCGCCCGGCCTGCCCTTTGGCCCACCAGGCTGCCGCCAGCGGCCCTTCCCGCCGGCGGGCCAAACCGAGGTCCCGGAAGGTGGAGGAACCCTCCGGGACCTCGGCAAACTGTTCGGCCGGGGCCTTGGGCCCAGGCGCCGGGTTGGGCATCAGGCTTCGGTGGCGGTGGTCACAGCGCCGCTTCGCCTTTGTCGCCGGTGCGGACGCGAACCAGTTCGGCTACGTCCACCACCCAGACTTTGCCATCGCCGATCCGTTCGGTGCGGGCGGCGGTGACTATCGCTTCAACGGCGGGGCCGGCCACGGCGTCTTCGACAACGGCTTCGATCTTGATCTTGGGCAGCATGTCAACGGTGTATTCGGCGCCCCGGTAAACCTCGGTGTGGCCCTTTTGACGGCCGTAGCCTGACACTTCGGATACGGTCATGCCACGCACGCCAGCGGCTTCCAAGGCGGTCTTGACGGCGTCCAACCGGTGGGGCTGGATCACGCCGGTGATGAGTTTCATGTTGATTCCCTTTCTGGGTTCCTAGTTGAACCGGCCGGAGGCCAACGTTTCGTAGGCGGTTTCGCCGTGCTGGGCCAAGTCAATTCCGGAGACTTCTTCACCTTGGGTGACCCGCCAGGTGATGGTTTGTTTGATGACTACCCCAATGGCGGCGGTGACCAGACCGGAGAAGACCACGGCGAAGGCGGCGGCCGCCACCTGGGACAGCAGTTGGCTTAGACCGCCGCCGTAGAACAGCCCAGCCCGGGCCCCTTCCCACAGGTTGGCTTCGGTGGCGAACAAGCCCACCATGACGGTCCCGACCAGCCCACCAACCAGGTGGACGCCCACCACGTCTAACGAATCGTCATAGCCCCATTTGAATTTCAGCCCAACCGCCAAGGTGCACAACACACCAGCGGTGAAGCCAATGGCGATGGCGCCCAGCGGCGAAACAAACCCCGCCCCTGGGGTGATGGCCACCAGCCCAGCCACAATCCCGGAGGCCACACCCACGGAGGTGGCTTTGCCATCCTTGATGCGTTCGGTCAAAGCCCAGCCCAGCGCCGCGGCGGCGGTGGCCACAAAGGTATTGACCCAAGCCAACCCGGCCTGATCATTGGCGGCGCCGGCGCTGCCGGCGTTGAAACCGAACCAGCCGATCCACAACAGAGCCGCCCCCAGCATCACAAATGGAACGTTGTGGGGACGCATCGGAATCTTCCCAAAACCGTGCCGTTTACCAATCAGCAGCGCCAGCACCAGTCCAGCCGTGCCGGCGTTGATGTGGACCACTGTGCCGCCGGCAAAGTCCAACGGCGTGGCGAACAACTTGGCCACCCACCCTTCACCGCCCAGCATGCCGCCACCCCAGACCATGTGGCACATCGGGAAGTAGACCAAGGTGGACCAAACAGCGGTGAAGATCAGCCACGGCCCAAACCGGACCCGGTCTGCCAGCGCGCCGGAGACCAGGGCCACAGTGATGACTGCGAAGGTGGCTTGGAACCCAACCCACACCCAAGCCGGCACCCCTGAGCCGGCCAGGGCGTTGGTTGGCGAATCAGCGGTCAGCTTGGTCAGACCGAACAGTTCGGCCGGGTTGCCGAACAGGCCACCAACGTCTGAACCGAAGGACATGGAATAGCCCCACAGCACCCAGATGACACCCACCACGCCGGCGGCGCCAAAACTGAGCATCATCATGTTGAGCACAGATTTGGTTCTGACCAGCCCGCCATAGAAGAAGGCCAGGGCTGGCACCGTCATCAGCAACACCAAAGTGGCAGATGTCAAAATCCAGGCCGTGTTGCCGGTATCTAGTTGGAAACCGGCTTGGGCCAGCAGTTGGGCGCTATCCATAAGTGGGGCCTCCTGTTCGCATCGGTTGGACGGCTCGCCCCAGCGCCAAACCGGGCGGTAGCCGGGGTGGCGGCGGGTGGGCGATCTTTGCCCTTCAACCTTGCAGCGGACAGATTTCCGGCTCCGGCGCCGAACTGTTTCGGGCCGGTCACGGCTCGGCACAAAAGGTTAACAGTGTGTTGCGCCGTCAATGCCCAAAATCCCGGGTGGTGGCCACTATGCTCGTGGCTTGCTGGAAGCGGCAGGTGTTTGGAGGACTTGGGGGTTTCCCGCCGCGCCGCTTCCAGCTACTTCCCACCAGGCCGGATGCCCCGCCCGCGCCCGCCAACCGCGCCAGCCGCCGCCTATCTTGAGGCGGCGCCCGGTTAGGCCATCAAACCGTCAACAAAAGCTTCGGCGTCAAACGGAGCCAAATCATCTGGTCCTTCACCCAAGCCAACCAGTTTGACCGGCACACCTAGTTCCTTTTGGACCGCTATGACAATGCCGCCCTTGGCGGTGCCGTCCAACTTGGTCAGCACTATTCCGGTGACGTCCGCCACCTCGGTGAAGACCCG
>JAIRTF010000202.1 GCA_031255075.1 Bifidobacteriaceae bacterium
AGCGGCGTTCTATGCACGCCCAGGACGCTACCGCAACCACCCCCAGTTTCGGTACTGGTTCGCGGCGGGGGAACGGCTTCCGGCCTAGTTCTAGGTTGCCGATGCCGCGCGGACGCCCAAACCCTGAGGTTCCGCAGCCGCCAGGTTCCAACGGCTGGGTCTCCTGCGCCCAAGGGCTGTGCGGCTTTGGCGAACACCCCGCACCTGGCACGGTGAGGCCGCTGGGTGAGTGGCATTGTTGAGGGCATGTCTATGCCCATGGGTGGACCGATGTTCCGTTCGTTCCGCGAAGACCCCTCTGTGGCCAGGCAAAAGATCACCAAGGCAACGCTCAGACGGATCTTCGGCTTTGCTCGTCCCTACCGGCGGACCATTGTTGGTTTTCTGATTCTGATAGCACTGGACGCCGCTTTGGGGGCGGTCACGCCGTTGGTCTACAGCGCCATCATTGACCGTGGCATCACCCCTGGGCGGACCGGCGTAGTGGTCGGATTGGCTGGGCTGCTGGCTGGGTTTGCGCTGGTCGCGGCCGGATTGGGGATTGCCGAACGGTACTTGTCCGCCCGGATTGGTGAGGGGCTGATCTTTGATCTGCGGACCAAGGTGTTCAACCACGTCCAACAACTCAGCTTGGCGTTCTTCTCCCGTACCCAGACCGGGGCACTGACTCAACGGCTGAACGGTGACGTGTTGGGCGCCCAGCGGGCGTTCACCTCAACGCTGTCCTCGCTGGTGGCCAACACTTTGACGGTGGTGTTTGTGATTGCCGCCATGCTGTCCATGTCCTGGAAGATCACCCTGATCTCGCTGGTGTTGCTGCCGGTGTTCATCGCGCCGGTGCGTTGGGTGGGCCGCAAACTGGCAGCCATTGCCCGCCAGTCGATGGACCTGAATGCGGCCATGTCCCAGACGATGACTGAACGCTTCTCGGTGGCCGGGGCCGCCTTGGTCAAGACCTATGGCGACCCAGAGTTGGAGGCGGCCAACTATGCGGATGACGCGGCAGCGGTGCGCGGCATCGGCATCAAGTCAGCGCTGTACGCGAGCGCCTTTCGGATTGGGATGACCCTGGTGGCGTCCATTGCGGTGGCGGTGGTCTACGGGCTGGGTGGCTGGCTTTCGATTCGCGGCGAACTGACCGTTGGCGTGGTGGTGGCCCTGGTCACGCTGCTCAACCGGCTATATGGGCCAATCACAGCCCTGTCCAATGTGCAAGTAGACATCATGACCACGTTGGTTTCATTTGAACGGGTGCTGGAGGTGTTGGACCTTGAACCGCTGGTCAAGGACGCACCAGACGCCAAGCCGTTGCCCCGGCCAACCGCCCAGACCGAAGCTTCCGAGCAGCCCGCGCTGCGCTTTCGAGATGTTTGGTTCCGTTACCCATCGGCAGCGGAGGTTTCGCTGGCCTCGCTGGAGGTGGCCCGCCGGGTCGATGACGACCAGCCCACCTGGACCCTCCAGGATGTTTCCTTCGAGGTGCCGCGCGGCCAAATGGTGGCCTTGGTAGGTCCGTCTGGGGCCGGCAAATCGACCGCGTCGCTGCTGGTCTCCCGGCTTTATGACACCACCAGAGGCGCCGTGGAGTTGAGCGGCCTGAATGTCAAAGACCTGACCTTGGCCTCGATCCGGGATGCCGTCGGCGTGGTCACCCAGGACGCCCACCTGTTCCACGCCACCTTGCGTCAGAACCTGCTTTACGCCCAGCCCGATGCCGCCGAGGCTGACATCTGGCAGGCTTTGGAACGCGCTCAGGCCGCTTTCGTAGCTGATCTACCTGCGGGTTTGGACACCGTAGTGGGCGAGCGCGGTTACCGCCTATCAGGTGGGGAACGTCAACGGATCGCCATTGCCCGGCTTTTGTTGAAGGAACCGCAGATCGTGGTGCTGGATGAGGCAACCGCCCACCTGGATTCCGAATCGGAGTTAGCGGTCCAGCGGGCTTTGGCTGAGGCGTTGGCGGGGCGGACCGCTTTGGTGATAGCCCACCGTCTGTCAACTATTCGGGCGGCATCACAGATCGTGGTCTTGGACCAGGGTCGCGTCGTTGAACGTGGCACCCATTCGGAGTTGCTGGCTGCCGGCGGCCTCTACGCTTCCCTCTGGCGAGTGCAGTTCACAGAGGCTCATCCCCGCTAACCGCGCGGCGGGGATGAGCGGTCTGGGCTAGTGCAGTTCCAGTTCCGCCAGCAACTGGTCCAGTTCGGTCTTGTGTGAATCGACGAAGCGTTGCTCTACGGCGCGCTGGATTTCGATGTACCGGCTCAAGTAGTCGGTCTGAACGCGACACTGGTAGTCCGCAACAGCAATGGTGATCTCGGGCTGCGAACCTGTCAAAGACCGCTGGTCAAGCGGCAACGTGTAGGGGTCAGCCTCTGCGCTGGCTACCGTCCCGTCGGCGGCTGTGCGGATGGCCAAATCCATGGCGGCGAATGGCGAACCAGCCACGCCCACGCCGCCGATGACCATCAGATCGGCATCAATCTGGTCCCGCATGCAGGCTATCCATTCGTCGTTCAAAGCGATCAACTCCGACTCTTGAAGCATTCCGACCCGGATTGCCTGGCCCATCGCCCCCAGCAAGTCCCCGTGGGTAGTCAGCGGCGAATCTTCTATTAGGCTCGCCGCCGGATCGGGGAAGGCTTCCCAGGTGGCGCCTGTGCAGCCAGCTATCTCGGGCGAATCGAGGCCGGTGCCGGTCTCATGCACAGCGTATTCGGGGCCCCACAGCGCGGCATCGTAGGACTGTTTGGCGGCTTCACTAAGTGCGTCGCGGTATTCGCCGTTCGGATCTGGGGCGCCCTCCGCGCTGGGCAGTTTGCGGGCGGCCATGACGCCATAGCCGAACCG
Organism: Bifidobacteriaceae bacterium; assembly: GCA_031255075.1. Lineage (GTDB taxonomy): Bacteria > Actinomycetota > Actinomycetes > Actinomycetales > WQXJ01 > JAIRTF01. The sequence continues at coordinate 2,851 of JAIRTF010000202.1, forward strand.
CGTCACCTGATCTTCATCGGCTGACAGCTTCGGTACCGCCAGCAAGTGGTTCGGCTGGGTCAGGGGGTTCCCGCCGGCCACGCCCGCGTCTTCCATTGGGAAGTAGCCGAATCCGCTGGCCTTCATGCACGCGGCGATGGAATCCTCCTGCTGGACAGCCCAATCGGTGCTCAGGCCCTCAGCGGCGGCCACATGGGCGTCGGTTGCGAGTTGAACAGCCGCGTAGTACCGCTCGAACGGCATCCCTTCGGGAGGATTCGTCCAATAGGAGGCCCCTGGTGCCCCGCCCTGGTTGGATGCGGAAGGGCCGGCCTGGCTCGGGTCTGGCGACTGCTCCTCATCTGGGGTGTGGCAGGCAGCTAGGCCGCTGACCAGCGTCATGACGGCCAAACCAGCCAGCAGTTTGTGGTTGCGACCCATTGAGGCTTGGTTGACCGTTTCGCGTGAAACGTGCCGCCGGGCGGGCTGTCTGCTGAGGTCGGCATGACCTTGGAACTGCGGTGCTGGATCCTGATACATGAAACAACCACCTTCTGGCCCAATTGCGGCGGCCCGCCGCCTGCTGGTTCGGTGTCAACCCGGCCCAAGCCGTCCGCCGCCAACACGCCAGTGCGGGCGCTCCGGGGCCAGGCCACGCAATCGAAAGGCTAACACGTCCCACCTTTCCGCCGGCCGATGCCGCTTTGACCTAGCGACGTCTAGACTCATCTTCATGCGCAGGGCGAGCACCGCAGCTACAGATGGCGTGCAGCAGCAGAAGGCACGCTATATGGTGGCCGCCGTCTCAGAGTTCGCTCGCTATGCCAACCTCCCGCCAAAGCAGGCACACCGCTACCTGGCCGACCACCGCGCCATTCAGTTCCTGGACGAGCACTACGAGGTGGAGCACCTTCTTTCGTTCGACGACGTGGTGGCGGACCTCATCAAGATTGCGGCTCAATCTGGCGGGACGATCCGTTGATCCTCTATCACGGATCCAACGTGGTGGTACCAGCGGCGAACCTGGCGAAGTGCCGCCCCTTCAAGGATTTCGGCAAGGGCCTGTATTTGTCAGACAACCAATCACACGCTCGGCAGATGGCGCTGCGAACCACCAGGATCTACGGCGGCTCTCCCACTGTCAGTGTGTTCGAGTTCGACGAGCTAGCGGCCGCAAAGCTGGGCGTTCGGCGATTCGACGGCCCTACCCAAGAATGGGCCGAATTTGTCCTCAACAACCGGTCAAGGAGCTTCACGGACTTTGACCACCCAAACAGCAATCATGACGCCAAGTACGACGTTGTGGTGGGGCCGATCGCCGATGACGACATCGCCCTGCTGTTTCGCCAGTTCGAGAGTGGACTCATTGACCTGAGCATCCTCGCGCGAGGCCTGGAGTTCCGTGAATTATCTGTTCAACACTCCTTTCATACTTCTGCGGGGACCGCGACGCTTTTGAGGTAAGTCAGGCAGTCTTATCCGCCCCCATCGCCGGGGTGATTGACTTGGTGAGCGAACTGCGGGCCGGCGACCACCTCGAGGCAGGCCAGGAGGTGTTCTGGGTGGTGCCGCCCGGCGGTGGGGACGTTCTCGCCCAAGTCGCCATGGAGCCGCAGATGGCTGCGGTGGTTTCGGAAGGGAGCAAGATCTCTTGCCGATTGCCAGACATGCCAGGAACCGTGAAGGGCTCTGCCGAGTGCTGGGTGGACCACGTTTCGGCGGCCCCCAGGAACTCGGAGGATGGGTTCGTCTACTATCTGGTTCAGTTGCGGATCGAAACCATTTCGACAACGGGAGGGCCGGACGGCACTGCCGCGGCGCTTCCAGGCGTCCCAGTGAGTGTAACTGTCATCACCAGGGAGGTTTCGGCGCTCAGGTGGTTGGGAGAAAGGATCGGTCTAGTGGATGGGCCTTGACCATCGCCCAGCGGCAGGGCAGGGGTATGCTTGGCCGGATTCGGGCCCAAGGCCCGGCCTGGGGTCCTACCAGTCGCCACGAGCAGGCAGGGAGCCTTCGCTGGCGCTGCGTTCGGCCGTATTGATCGTTTGGTAGCGGGGGTGTGTGAGTGTTTGATGTGGCGTATTTCGCTGCTTGGGTAGGCGTCTGTTTACTCACTTTAGTTGTCCATGAGGCCGGTCATGTTATTGCTGCTAGAGCCTGTGGTTGGACCGTTTCGTGGTGGATGCTGCTCGGTGGCGTGGGTGGCAGGGACCGAAAGGCCGGTTCCCATGAACAGAACTCGTTGCCGCTGGCCTACCGGGTTGGTGCGGTGGCGAGTGTACCTGGGCCGACGGCCCGCGAAGTGCGGTGGCATTTCCCGCTGGTTGTAGCTGGTGGCGTCATCGCTCCGCTGGTCATGGCAGTGGTGTTCATCGTAGTCGGAGTGGTTGTTGACGAGTGGACTGTTTGGGTCATGGCATTGATCCCGTTGGCGAACGCGGTCGCTACTGGTGTGCCGATGCGGTTCGGTGCCCAGTCCAACGATGGCATGAGGTTCTTCGCTCTGGTTCGAGGCGGAGATGCGGAGAGGGTAGAGCGGATCAAGTTGAAGATCGCCGCTATGGGTACATACGGGCAGGAGATGGACTTGCCTGCCGATGAGTTGGACTTGCTGGTCAAATCGGATGACCCGGTGGCGCGCTATATGGGGTTGAAGCTGGCGTTGGTGGGCGCCGGGGAGTCGACAGACGCGGATCAGGCTGGAGAACTGGCAGCCCTCATCCGCGGCAGCCGTTTGCTACAACGGCTCGAAACAATGAGCGGGTAAGCAACCGTCCGCAGCCAACCAAGACTGCGGACTCGCCAGTCTTCTTGGAGCAGGCGGTGGGGGCGGCGTGGAGCATCAGGGCGCCGATGCCGGGCACGCCTAGGCGGGCAGCTCGGGCCAGGCCAGAGAGGGTCAGGGCTGGTCCAAGGCCACGGTAGGCGTCATCAACGGCCCGGTAGGCAATCGGCGAATCAGTCCAAAAGGTCACCGCACACCGGCCGATGCCGCGCCCATCTCGGTCCCGGACCAGCAACGGGTTGGAGTTCAGCCCAGTAGACAACGGATGGGTTCGCTTCAACAGGGGATCCTCATGGCGGACCTGGCCGCCGCGAAAACGCCGGTCGGGGTAAAGGCGTTGAACCAGACCCAACCATTCGGCCGCCCTTTGAATGGTTTGGGCGGGCCCGGTCAAGGCACGCGAAGACCGGACCCGCCCGAAATCTGAGCCGGAAAACTCAGATCGGATGGGTTGGTTGGTCCACATCGGAACCGACCAGGTAGGAGACGTAAGTGCCAACCGTCAAGAAGGCTGGGAAGTCATCATCAATGGCCACAGCCTTGAAAGCCTCGGTAGCTTCCTTGTACTTGTTGCCGGGGAACTTCTCCAGATCGTCAACGATTTCTTTGATCAGGGCCTCCACCCGTTCCCGGGTGATGGTGGCGCCTGAATCGGTGGCGGCACCGGCTGCGATCCACTGCCAAATCTGAGACCGGGAGATCTCCGCTGTGGCGACATCCTCCATCAGGTTGTCAATGGCGGCGGCGCCGTTCCCACGCAACCAGTTCTCCAGGTAGCGGATGCCAACCGAAATGTTGGTCCGCAGGCCCTTGGATGTGATGGTGGCGCCGGCGCGGCGGGCTGAATCGATGTCCAGCAGTTCGGCTTCGGTCACGTGGACATCAGGCCGCTGCTTTTCGATCTGATTTGGCCGGGCGCCCAGAACGTTGTCGAACTCTTCTTGGGCCACTGGGATCAGATCCGGGTGGGCCACCCAGGTGCCGTCAAAGCCGTCCGTCGCTTCGCGCAGCTTGTCCTTGCGGACCTGTGCGAACGCTTCCTCGGTCACTTCAGGGTCACGGCGGTTGGGGATGAAGGCGCTCATGCCGCCCATGGCGGAGGCGCCGCGCTGGTGGCAGGTCTTGACCAACAGTTCGGTGTAGGCCCGCATGAACGGCTGGGTCATGGTTACCTGGGCGCGGTCCGGCAGACCGTACTTGACGCCCTTGTTGCGCAGGGTCTTGATGATGGAGAACTGGTAGTCCCAACGCCCGGCGTTCAAACCGGAGGAGTGGGTGCGCAGTTCGTAGAGGATCTCATCCATCTCAAAGGCGGCCGGCAGGGTTTCGATCAGCACGGTGGCGCGGATGGTGCCGCGCTCAATGCCCAACAGGTCCTGGGCAAAGTTGAAGATGTCATTCCACAGCCGGGCTTCTTTGTGGGACTGCAGCTTGGGCAGATAGAAGTACGGCCCGCGGCCGCGAGCCAGCAGCTCTTTGGCGTTGTGGAAGAAGTAGAAGCCGAAGTCCACCAGGGCGCCGGGCACGGATTGTGAGAACCCGTTGGGCGCGTAGTAGCGCAGGTGCTTTTCCAGCAGGTGCCAGCCGCGGGGCCGGGCCACAATGGTGGGCAGGTCTTTGATGTCCGGTGACTTGACCTGGTATTCCTTGCCCTCTGGGCTGGTGAAATGCAGTTCGCCACGGATGGCGTCCTTGAGTGAGAGCTGCCCTTCAATGACGTTCCGCCAGGTTGGTGAGAGGGCGTCTTCGAAGTCCGCCAGCCACACCTTGGCGCCGGAGTTCAGCGCGTTGATGGTCATCTTCGGATCGGTTGGCCCGGTGATTTCCACCCGCCGGTCTTCCAGGCCGGGCGCCAGCGGCGCCACTTGCCAGGTCAGGTCGCCCCGGATGGCCTCAGTTTCCTTGAGGAATTTGGGCATGGCGCCACCGTCGATGGCGTCCTGGAAGGCTTGGCGGCGCTCCAACAGTTCCAGCCGCCGGTAGGCAAAGTTCTCATGCAGCACGGTCAGGAAGTTCATCGCCTCCGGGCTCATGATTTCGTCATAGCGTTCGCCGAGCGCGCCTTTGACTTCGATATGTCCGCGCGGCGTTGTGGTTAGTTCAGTTGTCATAGCGGGTATTGCTCCTCACTTGCGGTTTGGTGCTGCCTATGCCGATGGCCGGCCGCGTCTTTTGGGCCACTCGAGGTGGTCCAGACGCGGCCGGCCAGGCGGTCTAGTCAGTCAGTTTTCTCAGAACTGGGCGGCTTCGGTTGAGCCCTTGAGGGCGGCGGTTGAAGCATCCGGGTTCAGGGTGGTTGCGATCTTGTCGAAGTAACCGGTGCCGACCTCCCGCTGGTGGCGGGTGGCGGTGTAGCCGCGAGCCTCGGCCTCGAACTCCTTGGTTTGGAGTTCCACGTAGGCGCTCATGCCGCGGTCCCGGTAGCCGTCCGCCAGATCGAACATCGAGTAGTTCAGCGAATGGAAGCCGGCCAGGGTGATGAACTGGAACTTGTAGCCCATGGCGCCGAGCTCCTTTTGGAACTTGGCGATGGTGTCATCATCCAGCTTGGCGCGCCAGTTGAAGGAGGGGGAGCAGTTGTAGGCCAGCAGCTGGTCGGGGAATTCGGCCTTCATCGCTTCGGCGAACTTCCGGGCCAGCTCCAGGTCTGGGGTAGCGGTCTCAACCCAGATCAGGTCTGAGTACGGCGCATAGGCCTTGCCGCGAGCAATGATCACGTCCAGGCCGGGTGTGGTCCGGAAGAAGCCTTCCGAGGTCCGCTCGCCGGTCAGGAACGGCTTGTCGCGCTCGTCCACATCGGAGGTGATCAGATCGGCGCCCAGCGAGTCGGTGCGGGCCACCACAATGGTGGGCACACCGGCCACGTCAGCGGCTAGGCGGGCGGCGTTGAGGGTGCGAATGTGCTGTTGGGTGGGGATCAGCACCTTGCCGCCCATGTGGCCGCACTTCTTGGCGGAAGCCAGCTGGTCTTCCCAGTGAACACCGGCAGCGCCGGCCTCAATCATGGCTTTCATCAGTTCGTAGGCGTTCAGTTCGCCGCCGAAGCCGGCTTCGGCATCGGCCACGATTGGGGCGAACCAGTCGCGGAGGGCTTTGCCTTCTTCGACAAACTCAACTTGATCGGCCCGCTCCAAGGCGTTGTTGATCCGCCGGACCACTTGGGGGGCGGAGTTGGCCGGGTAGAGGGACTGGTCGGGGTAGGTCTGGAAGGCCATGTTGGCGTCCGCCGCCACCTGCCAACCGGACAGATAGATCGCCTTGAGGCCGGCCTTGACTTGCTGGACGGCTTGGTTGCCGGTCAGGGCGCCAAGGGCGTTGACATAGGGTTCGGTGTGGAGCAGCTCCCACAGTTTTTCGGCGCCGCGCCGGGCCAG
>JAIRTF010000247.1 GCA_031255075.1 Bifidobacteriaceae bacterium
ACCAAGTGGGAGATCCGGCAGGTAGCCATGATCTCTTGGAGACGCCGGATGGAATACAGATCCTGGGTTGAGGCCTGGTTGGTGGCCCAGGCCAGCGGTGCCACCGCAGTGGCCACCACCACATCTAGGTCTTCTTGGACGGCGGCCTCAATGTTCTCCGCGGAATAGATTCGGTCAAAGGGGACGGCCTGCGCCAGAGCCGCGCCTATCGAATCGGCTGAGTTAAGCAGCGTGCGCATCTCACCCTCCTTCCTGCGACGGTCACCCTAAATCGCAGCTGAAGGTGTCACAAACGCCCAGACCCGCTGTCCAGTATGTGGACAATATGGACGATGCCGCGCAGCCGGCAGGTCGGTTTGTAGACCTCTTCGGCAATGACGCGCCATGACTGCGCGGACGCGGGTACGATCGGCGGCTTCTGCCGGTACAACTGCTGCCTTGACGTGACCATGAATGACATGGGTTTGGCACCCAACTTCGGACGGGACTTGGGCCTGGTGAGCGGTTTCGCGGTTGTTGAGGCTCGTCTTGGAGGCTGGCCGTCCTGCTCCCGGCGGATACGTCCTCGCGCTTTGCGGTGTGTACGCCGAGTCTTATCGCGAGGTGCCGGGGCTCGGCCTGCCTCTCCGGCCGCCGCCGGGCCGGGTCGCATTCTTCGATCCTTACTACGTCGAATTGGCGACCGCCGCAGACCCGCGTCCCCTGGAAGCGATCGCCAACACAGACCATCTAGGGTTTCCCATCGGAGTGTGGCCCCGGACCTTGGAGTGGGCTCTGGCAGCCCCGCCCTACTTCGACTCCATGATCCTTTCATCCGAGCGGGATATGGTCGCGGGGTTTGCCGGGAGCGCGGTGGCGGCGTTCCCCGTCAAGCCGTCAGACCCCAACCCGATCGAGGGAGACTAAGGCGAACATCCCGGCAGGCAGTGCAGGAGGTCGCCTTCTGAAGGACTCGGGGGCGGGATTGGTGGCGCTGTGGTTCGCTAGGCCCGGGCGGTGGCCATATCAAGTTCGGCCTGGCGCAACACTTCGGTTAGGCGGTTGGCGGCAGCCACCACGGCACCGGCGTGCAGGCGGCCCGGCTGGCGGGTGATCCGCTCAATCGGGCCGGAGACGGACACCGCGGCGATGACCCGGCTGGATGGGCTGCGCACTGGGGCTGAGACCGACCCGGCCCCCGGCTCACGTTCGGAAATCGATTGGGCCCAGCCATGACGGCGGACCATCGCCAAGGTGGCGGCCGTGAACTTGGCATCGGTCAAGCCCCGGTGGAGACGCTCCGGTTCCTCCCAAGCCAACAGCACTTGGGCGGCCGAACCAGCCGTCATCGGCAAAACGGCGCCCACCGGAATGGAGTCGCGGAGCCCCATGGGGCGTTCGGCGGCGGAGACACAAACCCGTTGATCGCCCTGGCGGCGGAACAGCTGGGCGGACTCACCTGAATGGTCCCGCAAAGCGGACAACACCGGGCCGGCGGCCACCAGCAAAGTGTCCTCACCGGCGGCGGCCGCCAACTCGTTCAATCTGGGGCCCAAAACGAACCGCCCCTGGATGTCCCGGTCCACCATCCGGTGGTGCTCCAGGGCCACCGCCAAGCGGTGAACGGTTGGCCGCGCCAGGCCCGTGGCGCTCACAAGTTGGGCCAAAGTGGCTGGTCCGCTCTCCAATGCGTTGAGCACGGAAGCAGCCTTGTCCAGCACTCCAACTCCGCTACTATTGTCCATGTCTTGATACTCGCATTCCAAATTGTGAGACGCAAGTCACCTTCCTGTTTGTATCTCAATTGGCCTTAGAGGAGCCTGCCACCAATGGGTAAGACACTCGCTGAAAAGGTCTGGGACGCGCATGTGGTGCGCAAAGGCGAGGCAGGCGAACCGGACCTGCTCTACATTGACCTCCACATGGTCCATGAGGTGACATCACCTCAAGCCTTCGAAGGGCTGCGCCTGTCTGGGCGGCGGCCGCGCCGGCCGGACCTGACCATCGCGACCGAAGACCACAACACTCCCACCGTGGACATAGACCTGCCGGTCGCTGACCCGGTGTCTCGGCTGCAGATCGACACGCTGCGCAACAACGCCCGCGAGTTCGGAATTCGCCTGCACTCCCTGGGCGATGCCGATCAGGGGATTGTTCATGTGGTGGGGCCGCAACTGGGCCTGACCCAGCCGGGGTTGACTGTGGTTTGCGGTGATTCGCACACCTCCACTCATGGGGCCTTCGGGGCGTTGGCGTTCGGCATCGGCACCTCAGAGGTGGAACACGTGCTGGCCACCCAAACTCTGCCCCTGGCGCCGTTCAAGACCATGGCCATCAACGTCACCGGGCGTCTGCCGGAAGCGGTCACCGCCAAAGATGTGATCCTGGCGGTGATCGCCAAGATCGGCACCGGCGGCGGGCAGGGTTACGTGCTGGAATACCGGGGCTCCGCCATTGAGGCGCTGTCCATGGAAGGCCGCATGACGATCTGCAACATGTCCATCGAAGCTGGCGCCCGGGCGGGCATGGTGGCGCCGGACCAGACCACCTTTGACTACCTCAAGGGCCGTCCGCACGCCCCGGCCGGCGAACAATGGGACCAAGCTGTCCAATATTGGCAGACCCTGCATTCCGACCCGGACGCGGTGTTCGATGCCGAAGTGACCATCTCCGGAGACGACCTGGAACCGTATGTCACCTGGGGAACCAACCCCGCCCAAGGGCTGCCGCTGTCCCAGGCGGTGCCAGACCCGGCGGCCGTGGCCGGCGATGAAGAACAATTGGCCGTCCGCAAAGCCCTGGACTACATGGACTTGGAGCCCGGCACACCGCTGAAGAACATCAAAGTGGACACCGTCTTCTTGGGTTCTTGCACCAACGGGCGGATAGAAGACCTGCGGGCTGCCGCCCAAGTTGTCGGTGGCCGCCACAAAGCCCCAAGCGTCCGGATGTTGGTGGTGCCCGGCTCCGCCCGGGTGCGGCTCCAAGCTGAAGCCGAAGGTCTGGACCAAGTCTTCAAAGCCTTCGGCGCGGAATGGCGTAACGCCGGCTGCTCAATGTGTCTGGGCATGAACCCGGACCAACTGCGGCCAGGGGAGCGGTCGGCATCGACCTCCAACCGAAACTTTGAGGGACGCCAAGGCAAAGGCGGCCGCACCCACCTGGTTTCACCGTTGGTGGCGGCGGCTACGGCCGTCCGTGGCACGCTCAGCTCACCTGAGGATCTGTAGGAGGAACAGGGTGGAAAAGTTCACCAGTCACACCGGGGTTGGGGTGCCGCTGCGGCGGTCCAACGTGGATACGGATCAAATCATCCCGGCCGTCTACCTCAAGCGGATCACCAAGACCGGTTTCGAGGACGGGCTGTTTGCCGCCTGGCGGACCGACCCGGATTTTGTGCTCAACCACCAGGCCTACAAGGGCGGTTCGGTGTTGGTGGCCGGCCCAGACTTCGGCACCGGCTCCAGCCGCGAACATGCCGTCTGGGCGCTGCGAGACTACGGTTTCAAAGCTGTGCTGTCAGCCCGGTTCGCTGACATTTTCCGCGGCAACTCCGGCAAGCAAGGCCTGCTGGCCGCCCAAGTCGAAGCCGACACCATTGAACAGATTTGGAAGCTACTGGACACCCAGCCGGGTCTCGAAATCACCGTTGACCTGGTGCAACAACAGGTCGCGGTAGGGGACTTGGTGGCGCCGTTCCAAATTGACGCCTACACCCGCTGGCGGTTGATGGAAGGCCTGGATGATGTCGGCCTGACCATGCGCCACGAAGACCAGATCACCGCCTTCGAAGCCCGGCGTGAAGCTTGGCGGCCCACCACGCTGCCAGCGAAACACCTGCCAGATGCGACCGTGGTGTCTGCCCGGCCCGCGTAGGCTATGGGAGTGCATGATGTCCTTGAAATTGAGGGCGGGCGTCCCCTAAAAGGCGAAATCAAGGTCCGGGGCGCCAAGAACTTCGTTTCCAAAGCCATGGTCGCTGCCCTGCTGGGCGGCGGCGAATCGGTGCTGCGCAACGTACCCCAAATCCGGGATGTCGAAATCGTGGCCGATCTGCTCCGCGCCCACGGCGTGGCGGTGGACTGGGACCCGGTTGAAGGCATCGTCAAAATGGACCCGTCTGGGGTGGGCGCCGCCAAGAGCGCGGACATCATCACCCACGCTGGTTCTTCCCGGGTGCCAATCTTGTTCTGCGGGCCGCTGCTGCACCGCATCGGTGAAGCGTTCATTCCCGATTTGGGCGGCTGCAACATTGGTGGCCGGCCAATTGATTACCACCTTGAGGCGATGCGTCTGTTCGGCGCCGAGGTGCACAAAGAACCAGACGGCGTGCGCCTACGCGCCCCCCGGCGCCTCCAAGGCATGCAAATGGAGTTGGCCTACCCGTCGGTTGGGGCCACCGAACAGCTGCTGTTGACCGCTGTTCTGGCTGAAGGCGTCACCGAACTGCGCGGCGGTGCCACCGAACCGGAAATCTTGGATCTGGTGGCGGTGCTCCAACAGATGGGCGCCATCATCTCTTTGGAAACCGACCGGACCTATCGGATCGAAGGTGTCGATTCGTTGCGCGGCTACCACCATATGGCCCTGCCGGATCGGATCGAAGCCGCATCCTGGGCCGGCGCCGCCTTAGCCACTGGTGGCGACATCACCGTATTGGGAGCCCGGCAGCTGGACCTGACCACCTATCTGAACTATTTCCGCAAAGTTGGTGGCCGGTTCGACGTGACAGATCACGGCATCCGCTTTTGGCATCCCGGTGGCCCGCTCAAGGCCATCGCCGTGGAAACCGGCGTCCACCCGGGTTTCATGACAGATTGGCAGCAGCCCTTCGTGGTGGCGTTGACGCAGGCCACAGGCTTGTCCATCATCCATGAGACGGTTTACGAGCAGCGCTTCGGCTTCACCAAGGCGCTCAACCGGATGGGCGCCCAGATTCAGCTGTACCGCGAATGCCTGGGTGGCCAGAAGTGCCGCTTTGGCCGGCGCAACTATGAGCATTCAGCGGTGGTGTCCGGTCCCACACCGTTGCACGCCGCTGACATCCGGGTGCCGGATCTGCGCGGCGGTTTCTCCCATCTGATCGCGGCCATGGCCGCCAAGGGCAAGAGTTCAGTGGCCGGGATTGACTTGATTGACCGCGGCTATGAGCATTTCGCTGAGAAGCTGGAGGCCCTAGGCGCAGGCTTCAAACGCCTTTAGCCCACCTCCGGCCCGGCTTTCCGGGCCTCTCAGCAGGCTGGATCTGTCGCGACTTGTTACCTTTCGGGCGTTTCGGCGGAGTTATCGGTGTGAGACCTATGCAAAGCTGGCAGCGGGTATCTTCAACCCCAAGCGCGTGCATAAGGAGACTCCCATGCCAGAAAGTCTCTCCGGGGCCCAGCCCGGCGAAGTCAACTCCGCGGAGGGTGGTGTGACTCCGCCGGGCGCGGCTTCCGTTTTGCTGCCCGATGCCGCGCCGGGCGTCCCGTACCCAGGTGCCGGTCTGCCAGACCAGGCCAACAGCGTTGAGCCGACCACCCAACAGGTGGTGGCAACCTACCGGGACATGGTCTTCGCCATTGCGTTGACTCACACCGAATGCCTGGGTGATGCCGAGGACGCCTTCCAGGAAACGTTCTTGGTTTATCACCGCAAGCGGCCCAGCTTCAACGGTGACGAACACTGCAAGGCTTGGCTGATCAGGACGGCTCTGAATTGCTCCCGGCAGATCGCCTCGTCAAGTTGGCGGCGCCGGACCGAGGCCCTGGGGGACGCAGACCTGGCCGTGGCCGATGATTTTCGCTTCGCCACCGAAACCCAAGACGCTGTTTTCCGGGCCCTCAAACAAGTCCCGGAGGATTACCGGGCGGCGTTGCACCTGTTCTATTTCGATGACCTACCGGTCGCCAAGATCGCCGTGTTGCTGGACATCAGCGAGGCGGCCGTCAAGATGCGTTTGAGTCGCGGCCGTCGTTTGATGCGCGCGCAACTCGAAGGAGGCATTTTCAATGACTGAGGACCGGGATTTGTTCCGTGACATGCGGCAGCAGATGCGGCCCAGCCCAGAGCTGTTGGCTCGGCTGGATCAACGTCTGGCCGGGGAGCAGCCGCTGGCTGGGGCAGACGGCCAAGCTGCGGCGCCTGCCTTGCGGCCTCCGCCGCCGCCAGCCGCCCAACGGGGCGGCGCCTTGCCGCCGCCACCGCGTGGCCCGAGAGCCCCCGCCAACTCTGGCCGGCCTCCGCGCGGGCCGGGCGCACCGGCCCGGTCAAAGCGGTTGAAGCGTCAGTTGTTGCCGGTCTTGGCCGGTTTGGCGGTTGTGGCCACCGGAGCCACCTTCGCCATTGCCGCCTTGGGCCGTGACAGTAACGTAGCCGGCGGAGGATCCGCGGCGCCGGGCTTGGACGGCCCGACTGCCTCTGTTCCGGGCAGCTATGAGGATCTGTATGACGTGGTCTCGAATGTGCTCAGCACGGCCCAATACGCCTATCGTGAGGAAGCCGCCACCGGGGATGCTGTATTCGATGGGGCCAGTGGGTCAGGCGAGCCTTCATCGTTGACCAACACCCAGGTCCGGGGCATCGATGAAGCAGACGCCATCAAGACCGATGGCAAGCACATCTTCGCTGCCGCCGGTTTCGACATCTCGGTGTTTGAGGTGGCCGGAGCCGCCACCAAACCTCTGGCCAAGCTGACCGTCGGTTCGTCATTTGGAGACACAGATCAGGGCACGTCTCAGGCTTTCCCGATCCAAGAACTGATGCTGGTGGGCGACCGGCTGGTCGTGATCCAGTACGGCACTTTCGATCCGGCGGCCGCCGCGGGCAAGTCCGGCCACTCATCATCGAGGGATGACTTGTCAGTCAGCACCGGCGACATGGTGACGGTGGCCAAGATTTACGATGTGTCGGCCCCCGCCAACCCGACCTTCTTGACTAAGTTCGCTCAAAGTGGCACCTATTTGTCTTCCCGGCTGAGCGACGGCCAGTTCTATCTGATCTCCAATCATTGCCTGTGGAATGCCGAAAGTCTGGACGCGGAAGAGCCGCTCACCTTCGCGCCGTATCTGGTTGACAGCGGCGCGGCCCGGCCTCTGGCTAGGGAAGACATTCGGTTCTCACCTTCGGTGGCGGACACCTGCTACACGGTGATCACGTCCTTGGACGTGGCCCGGTCACAGCGGATAGCCGAACAGTCGGTTCTGGGTGCCTCGGGAACCATCTACATGTCGCAAGACAACCTCTACCTGGCTTCCTACGCCTATGTCGACCAGCTGACGGACGGCCATACGAAGAAGTTGCCGGCTGATGTCGCATCGGCCGCCGGTGTTGACACCGGTTATGACTGGCCCTGGCTGCAAATAGTCAGGGTTGGGCTGAACGATGGCCAGCTGGTGACCGGCGAATCGACCATCTTGCCCGGTTCCCTGCACAACCAGTTCTCATTGGACGAATACCAAGGGCACCTGCGGGTGGTGGCAGATGTGTTCGACTGGACTTCAGGCCCGGCTTCCGGCCGTCACACCTCGCTATATGTCCTGACGGACGGTTTGGAACTGGTCGGATCGGTTCCATCCCTGATTGAGGATGAAACCGTCCAATCGGTTCGCTTCATCGGTGACGTGGGCTATGTGGTCACCTTCGAGGTGACTGATCCGCTGTTCGCCGTGGACCTGAAGAACCCCGCCAAGCCGCGGGTGATGAGCGAGTTGGAACTGCCAGGTTTCAGCAGCTATCTTCACCCTTGGGCTGATGGTCTGCTGCTCGGATTGGGCTTCAGCGGCGATGAGTTTGGCCTGACCCAGGGCGCCAAGGTGTCGATGTTTGATGTTTCGGATCCGTTCGCTGTGACGGAAGCCGCCAATCTGACCGTGCCGGGTGGCCTGCTGGAAGCCGCCTACAGCCACAAAGCCGTCCTGGTTGATTCGCCCAGTGGGTTGATCGGGTTCGCCACTTCGCAGGCCGGCGGAGTTGGTCCCTACGGGCAAGACGTGGTCTTTGAGGTCATTGAGTATTCGGCTGATGGTTTCAAGATTGCCGCCAGCTTGCCGCAGGAGCTTGCGCCCCTGGACGGCAGGTATTCGGGTAACACTTTCCGGGGTTACGTGGTTGATGGCTACCTGTACGTCTGCTCCGTTACCGGCGTTAACGTCTATTCACTGGCGGACAACTTCGCCCAGGTCGCCTCAGTTTGACCGTCCCAGACCGGCGGACACCGCCATAGGTTGGTCTGAGACCGCAAGCCTGTGGCCCCGCCAAAGCTCTGTCTGGGTTGCTAAATGGCTGGTGTCTGAGCCAACTTGTCCTTGTGCCGCCGGATCCAAGCCGAACGGCGGATCTC
>JAIRTF010000252.1 GCA_031255075.1 Bifidobacteriaceae bacterium
CTGATCTGCTTCGGCTCCGAGGTGGCTCGCCGCGGTTTTCGGTTCAGCGCCATGGCCATACCCTAGCCGCAGACCGGCCGCCCGAGGCCCGTGCGCGGGTGGCATTGACAAGCTAAGGGACCAGCAATTGTGGGTGTCTCACAATGATCCCCTACCATCCCCGCACAAGGAGAACCGGCCGAGCCGCCCAGTTTAGGCTCTAACTGACAACTGGTGCTGTGGGGCAAGAGCTCCGGGGCGCCGCGGCCAACCAGCCTAGGAGACAGCTTGACGCTCTCAGCCGAGCAGCAAACCGCAGCCGCCACGGAGGCTGGAGGCGCGGCATCGGGCAGCCCGGCGGTGGGGCGAACGGCCGCCCAACTGGCCGCCCACACCGCCCGGACCGAGCAGACCGGCCAACTGGCCGAACTGGGCGCCCAAGACAAACAGCACGCCCGCGGCCGGTGGACAGCCCGGGAACGGATCGCCTACCTGCTGGATCACGACTCATTCGTGGAACTTGACGCGTTGGCAGAGCACCGGTCACAGGCCTTCGGTATGGACGCCAAGAAGGTGCCGGGCGATGGCGTAGTGACCGGCTACGGACTGATCGACGGACGGCAGGTGTGCGTCTTCGCGCAGGACTTCACCGTCTTCGGCGGATCGTTGGGGGAAGTCCACGGCGCCAAGATCACCAAAGTCCAAGACCTGGCCCTGAAACTGGGTGTGCCCATCATCGGATTGCTGGACGGCGGCGGTGCCCGCATCCAAGAGGGCGTGGCGGCTTTGACCCAGTTCGCCGAAATGTTCAAACGCAACGTGGCGGCCTCCGGGGTGATCCCCCAAATCTCGTTGATCCTGGGGCCCTGCGCCGGCGGCGCCGTCTACAGCCCGGCGCTGACCGACTTCATTGTGATGGCTGAACAGACCGCCAACATGTTCATCACCGGGCCAGACGTGATCAAGACCGTCCTGGGTGAAGAGCTGACCTTCGAAGAACTGGGCGGCGCTTCTGTCCACACCACCAAATCCGGTGTGGCCCACTACGCCGGGCGGGATGAACAAGACGCCATTGACTTTGTGCGCACACTGTTGACCTACCTGCCGCCCAACAACCTGACCGACCCGCCGGATTACGGCCCGCTGGACGGCGCCGCGCCGCTCAGCCGCGCCGCCACCCCGGGCGACTTGGAACTTGACCAGCTGATCCCGGATCAGGACAAAGCCCCCTATGACATGCACCAGGTGATGGGCGCCATCCTAGACCACGGCGATTGGCTGGAGTTGCAGGCCAACTACGCCGCCAATGTGATCACAGCCTTCGGCCGGATTGAGGGACGGTCGGTTGGAATTGTGGCCAACCAGCCGCAGGTGATGGCCGGCACGTTGGACATTGCGGCCTCGGAAAAGGCCGCTCGGTTTGTCCGAACCTGCGACGCCTTTGGCATTCCAGTGCTGACCCTGGTGGACGTGCCGGGCTTCTTGCCAGGCGCAGACCAGGAGTGGAACGGCATAATCCGCCGGGGAGCCAAACTGATCTACGCCTATGCCGAAGCCACCGTTCCCCTGGTGACAGTGATTACCCGCAAAGCCTACGGCGGTGCCTACATTGTGATGGGATCAAAGAAGCTGGGCGCGGACATCAACCTGGCCTGGCCCACTGCCCAAATCGCCGTGATGGGGGCGGAAGGCGCTGTCAACATTCTTCACCGGCGCCGCCTGGCGGCCGCCGCCGAGGCCGGCAACGCCCAGGAGGAGCGGGCTGAACTGGTCAGACAGTATGAGGAAGAACTGATAGGCCCCTATGAGGCGGCCAAACGCGGGTTTGTGGACGGAGTGATCATGCCCCATGAAACCCGCTACCAAATATCCGCCGGCCTGCGAGCTCTGGCCACCAAACGGGTTGAGACCAGCCCCAAGAAACACGGAAATGAACCGCTATGACACCGACCGCCTTGGCCGAAAAGGCCACCACATCGCTTCCCGCCCCTGGAGAGGCGCCATCCGCAGCGCAACTGACGGTGGTGCGGGGCCAAGCCACCGCTGAGGAACTGGCCGCCTTGACGGCCTCAATCGCGGCCATCAGCGCTGCCAGCGGGTCAATGGCGGGCGCCAGCCATGCGGCAGAGGGAGCCAATCCGCAGGCCGGGGCAATTGCCCCGACGGCTTGGTCAAGCTGGGCGGCGCGCCCTTACCCAAGTGGTTGGGCGCGCCACACCGCTAGTTGTTTCGGGCCAGTATGGCGAAGAAGCGCAGCATCTCCAGGTACAGCCACACCACGTCGACCAGAATGCTGAAGGCCACAGTCCAAGCGAACCGCCGCGGGATGCCGTTGCGCACGCCGCGCTGAGCGGCATCAAAGTCCAGCACAAAGCTGTAGGCGGCCAAGAACACCACAAAGATGCCGATGATCACGCCCAGCGGGATACCCATCACGGTGTAGGTGGCCCGCATACCGAACATTGCGGGCTGGATGCCCGTGACCATCAACACAAAGTTGATCAAGGCGAACACAAAGTAGCCAATGAGGGCAATCAAGAACACCTTGGTTGCCTTGGCGCTGGCGCGGATCTTGCCGGAGGCGAACAATGCCAGCGTCACGCCGAACACCGCCAGGGTGGCAATGACGGCCTGCATCACAACGCCATCCCACTGGGTGTTGAACATGGCGGAGATGCCGCCGACGAAGACACCGTCAACAACGGCAAAGGCAGAGATCAGAGCCGGGCTGGGCTGACGCTTTACAGCGTTGATTATGACCAGGACAAGCGCAATCCCCCAGCAGGTGATGACCACTGCCGGCGCTCGGAACATCATCACCCAGCCGAGCGCTGCGCCCACCAACATCAAACCGAACACACTGGCGCCCTTGATCAGAACGTCGTCATAAGTCATCCGGTCAGTCTGAACCGGGCCGGCCGGGGGCGCGGCATACATGCCGGCCAGTTCCTGGGGGTTAACGGTCTGTTGGGGCGCCCCGTAGTAAGCGCCCTGGTCACCGAAGTACGGCGAGCGGTTAAGAATCGGATTGCTCATGGCCCAATCCTAGCGGCAGACGGGCGCGATTTACCTCACCCTCTGGTGAACATCTAGTGCAGGAGAACTGCCAGCCGCCCTGCGGCCCGGTTACCGCTTCGCGAACGTCAAGTGCGCGATTCGACGGGCTTCGGCCTCCGGGTCCATGAACACCGCCGATGTCCAAGCGCAGTGCAAGGCCCAGCCGGCGCGTTCCAGGGCCGCCGGCCGGTAGCGCACCAGGGCGCGAATCGAAGGCGTGGCGGCAGACGCGGCATCGTCCGTCAACACTGCTACCGCTTCCTGGGAGGGGCCGTCTTCGGGGCGGACCGCCAGCCTCCACTGGCCGCAGCCTTGATAGCCGTAGTTGGCAGTGACATGGGCGCCGCGCCGTTCGACGCGGCCGGCCAGGTCCGCCAGCAGCGGATCGAGCGGATCGGGAGTGGAGTGAGAAATGGCCTTGGGATGGGAGGCTGCCATCAGAACCGCTCGGAACAGTTTGGGTCCCTCGCCGCGAAGCCGCGACTCGTCCAGTTCTTCGGCCCGCAGCGAGCTGACCACGGTTAGCCGGCGCCGGCCGGCCAGCAACACATCGGTCA
>JAIRTF010000253.1 GCA_031255075.1 Bifidobacteriaceae bacterium
TGACCACGAGTACCGTCCACCGACTGGTTACGGAACCAACGCGGCCGTCTACGCTGTGTTGAGTTCTGACCCGACCAAGACCGACTCCGACGGAGACGGCTACGGCGACAAAACCGAAGCAACATGGGACGAGGTGCACCACAGCTACCGAATCCCCGACCCAATGGTGTCCGACGTCCAGCGCTACGACTTGTCCAACCCCGCCTACGTGTCGGTTGGACTAACCGATGATGAACGTCAGGCCCGTGCACTCAACAGTGGGTACCGGGGCACGCCGTTTGCCTCGTATGGAGGAGACCAAAGCTGGTTCTATCAAGAAGGACTGACCGGCAGTCTGGGCGGCAACGCAGCGAAAAACCTATCAGAGGCAGGTTGCGGGGTAATAGCTTTCGTTGACCTAGTCACCTATTTAGGGTCTTCGCACCCCTGGTATCCCGAACTGGCCGATCCGATTAGAGGCCTTAGGGCTTTTAGGGGTTTTCACCCGCTGACATACGGGGCCTACTATGACTTCGTTTACGAGCGCATGCCAGCAAAGATGAAACGTCAGATAAACACGCCTTTCGTCTCGATTGATCTACCTGCCTTCGGGATCACTGCACTTGGGTACGAGAATATGGTGGACGCCTACTTCGCGTCTGAGACGGGAGATCGAAGTGCGGGAGTCCAAAGCATATGGCTCGGCGCCACCACCGACCTTGAGGCGAGAATTCGGCGCAACATTGGCGCCGATCTCCCAATGACGTTTCTCACTCTCGATTCGGGCGTGATCGGCTTTTACCGCGATTGGTCCGTGCAAATGATCAGTCCAGACCGTTGGGTCGATCGCGACAGGGACGGGGATATAGACTCGAATGACTATGCCAGCTACAGTTCCGCGCACTACCCTTTGTCCAGCAGGGTCAACCCAGGCGACTCCTACTACGACCTGTCCTCCCCAAATGCCATAGGCGGAAGCTACACGCACCATTTTGTCAATGTGACCGGCTACATTGAGGATCGCATCGACGGCAAGACCAAACTCACAATCTCTTCGTGGGGCGGTAAACACGTGGTTGAGGTCGCCAACGTGGAGTATTGGTTTGGCGTTTTGGGCGGCGTGTTCGAGGTGTCAAATGGGTAGAAGGCGGCTGCTCGCAGGGGGTGCTGCGATTCTCATCGGCGTGGCGTGTATGTGGGCCTGGTTTTCCACAAGGCCAACGCTCACCGAGAGACTATTCGACGCGATCAGCGCTGAGCTCGAAGCAAGAGTGACCGAAGTCTCCGTACCAGCCACGCAGGTAGGAACTGTCACCATTACTCTCGATGTGCGCCGTCTGATAGATGTTTCGGCTGCGGACATCGTATCAGCGGTGCAGGCAACTCAGGGAGAGTTGCCACGCAATCGGCCCAGGGAGGCGGGCTCCGGCGTTCGGATCAGAGCTCTCGGTGAAATGGGCTCGGATGGTCCCGCTCCAGAGATCCGGGTCAGCTGGCAGCCGAACAACCCAGCACAGGCCTACCGGCTGGAAGGTTGGCAAGGGTCTTGGACCGAAGCGTTTTGTGAGTTGAGCACCCTTGAAGAGTTCGAAACTCCTGGACCACTGAGCGATTTCTCTCGGATTGGCGACTGCCATCCCCAGTTGAGGTGGATCACGATCTGCTCGGCCGAAGACGCAGTCGGGCTCGAGGGCTTGGCGGCCCTGAACCCGCCCGGCGGCGTTGCAATCCTCGCGCCGGTCCGGCGCATTGAGAGCCTCGCGTCCCTGCGCGGACTGGATAAAGTAGCAGTTTCTTTGGTGGGGGACTCTGTGGAGAACCGCTCGGCCGCAATGGCTCAGTTGCCCAACACCGAGATAGCGTTCCCCAGCCCAGGCCAGGAAGAGGCCGATCGCGAGCTTCTGAGCGCGCAGTGCCGGTGAATCGACCGCCGGTTGGCACGCTTCCCGGTCATCGGATCACTCCAGCGACACCCGTCCCCCTTCAGCGTGAGCACCCTTCTGACCTCGAGATCTCCGGCTGCATTGAGACACGTGGCTTTGGAACCGTCCCGATCATCCAAGACGAGGTGCTTCCTACCGTCGGCGAGGCCGCGCTATCTTCCCCCTAAATGCAGGCCGGGCCTAGTAGCCTGGGTTGAGCTGTCAGTTGATGGGTAGGCTTGATTTGGCCTTAGCGGAAAGAGAGTTTCTTATGATTCGGTTGACCGTAGACCGGGATGGACGCGCCGAGGTGTTCGAGGGCGAAGGCGCCCAGGCCGTCGGCGAACAGATGATTGAGCGTTTTGGACCTTCGCGCGGGCCGGTTCCCTGGGAAGATCAGATGGATGATGGCTGGACCTTCCCTCGCTTTGTTATCACTGAAGAACTGGTGGAATGGGCCGCTAGAGAGGCGGGTGTGCAGGCTTCGCAAATCCGAATCGAAGACCTCTAGGCGCTTGCAGGGTTGCCAGGCCCGAACCGCCGAAGGCCGCAAGGCCGACTACGGGCTTGGCGCAGCCTGGTGTGTAGCCGCGCTATCCAGGCATTAAGCCCCCTTCTACGCCATCTCCTTTGGGGGCAGCGGCGATATAGGTCCTGGCCGGGAGTTGACACCCACCCGGCCAGGACCGCTTTCATTTTGGGCTCTCTTGCCGGACATTCGCCGCCTGCGCACTTCACCTGGACCTATTGGTGTGCTCTGGGGTGGGTGACCTGGGTAGCTGATGGCGTTGCGTATCACCTTGTGGAGCCACCCGGCAAGTCCGGGCCAGGGATTCTACGCGAATCGTGCGTGTCGGGGATGACTTAGGCCATACGTCCGTGTAGTCTGTCACTTGGCCATCCTCTAACCAGAGCCATGAAAGAGAATTCCAGATGCTTGAGACAGAGTCGTTTGAGGTCAGGTTTACCCCACACGCGCTCGAGCGGATTCACCGCGCCGCCAGGATTTCGGGTGAGGACATCAGCACTTTCACCCAGTGGGCCGCTCAAGAGCGCGCCGAACGGGTGATCTTGTCAAACGAGGCCAGCGCCGGCTTCCCCTTGGAGTTCTTGGATCAACTACTTGCTCTGTTGGAAGCCTCGACTGGGCTCAAGGAGCCCGTACGGGAGGCAGAGCCAGAGGTTGATCCGTTCCTCAGTCGCATGGAAGCGGCCCGCCTGATGAGAGACTCAGTCCTGCGCGACTGACTGCCTCCGCGCCACTGATTTCTCCCGATAACCACTCCCCCTGGATTGCGCCATTCCCGTTGCGCACACATTTCATGCAGAGTATGCTTTTTCATACCCGCACTTCAGGAGGCATAACATGAGCGACAACCAAACAACACCGGGTTCCTTCCCCTGGCAACACATCCCTTCGCCAGGCAAACTCTACGGTTCCGCCACCGTTGGCGAACGTGGGCAGATCGCCATTCCAGCTGAGGCTCGCAAGGCCTTGGAGATCAACACCGGCGACAAGCTGGTGGTGTTCGGCAACCGAGTCACCGGCGCACTGGTGATGATCAGTGCTGATGTCTTCGAAGACTTCGCCGACTTCTTCATGACCAAGCTGAACAAGCTTGGTGAACACGCCGAAGCCTTCTTCGCCCAGTTCACCGAACCTCCCACCGACGATGCCGGCAACGGACCTGACCTGGCCGCCGCCGAAACCGCGGCCGTAGCCGAGGCGGCTGAAGCCGCAGCCGGTGCAGAAGGCGCCAAAGCTCCGGCCAAGCCCCGCCGGGCCGCCGCCAAGACTGCCAAGAGCCCAGCCAAGCCAGGCTCAACAGGCAAAGCCAAGTGACCACCTGCCAGGCGCTGCCAACGCCATGAGCCAAGGATCAAAACGCTACTGGCGAAGCCTGCGGTTGGCGGGGCGGTTCGCCACCCAAATCTGGTGGCTGGGCAAAACCAACCGTCTGCTGCCAGCCAAGGCCGCTGACCAGCGGCGCCGGAAGCTATACCTGGCCCAGGCCCAGGAGTTCCGGCGGTTCGCCGTGTCAATGGGTGGGCTGATCATCAAAGTGGGACAGTTCCTATCCACCCGGGTAGACATGCTGCCCAAGGAATACATCGACGAGTTGGGCAAACTCCAAGACGCCGTCCCGCCGGAGAGCTTCGAACAAATCACCGCCGTGATCGAAGCCGAATTGGGCGGCACCCTGGCCGAGCACTACGCGTCCATCGACGCCGAACCGGTGGCGGCGGCATCGTTGGGGCAAGTCCACCGCGCTACCCTCCTGGACGGCCAGGAGGTAGCCGTCAAAGTCCAACGCCCCGGCATTGACGAACTGGTCGAAGTGGACCTGCGGGCGCTGCGATCAGTGATGGGGTTGCTGGCTCGGTTCACCCCGGTGTTCCGCTTCGTTGACTGGGAAGGGGTTTGCGACGACTTCGAAACCACCCACCGCGACGAACTGGACTACCTCAAAGAGGGCCGCAACGCTGAGACGTTCCAACGCAACTTCCTGTTCAACCCGCATGTCGAAATGCCTCAGATTCACTGGGGCCAGACCACCCGCAAGGTGTTGACCATGGAGTTCATGGGCGGGGTCAAGATCAATGATCTGGCCGCTCTGGACCAGGCCGGAGTTGACCGGTCCGAACTGGCCCGCAACCTGATGGAGCTGTACCTCCACATGTTGTTGACCGACGGCTTCTTCCACGCCGATCCGCACCCAGGCAACATCCTGGTGCGGCCGGACGGGATAATCCAACTGATCGACTTCGGCATGGTGGGCGCCGTCTCCGAACAGATGCGGCAGCAGTTCATCAACCTGGTGACAGCCTTCTTTGGGCGCGATCCGAACGGGGTGGTGTTGGCCCTCCAAGAGATGGGCTTTGTTGGCTGGGACGCGGACGTGACCGCCCTCAAGCAATCGCTCATCCCGCTGATCGACACCATGATTGACAACCTGGTCGGCATGTTCCGCGGCTCATCTTTCCTGGACACAGCTGTGGCCGCCGGGCCGAGAGCCGGGATTGCCGCGTCTGGAGCCAGCCTGGACCAGCTGCGGGAAGTCATCTTGACCCAGCCGGTCAGCCTGCCGGGCTACGTCAGCTTCATTGGCAAAGCCCTGATCACGGTGTTTTCCAACTGCTACAAACTGGACCCGGAAGTGGACCTGGTAGCCATTGCCGACGAATGGGTCCGGCCCCTCAAAGCCCAAGGCGCCCAGCAAATACTGAACCAACTGTTGGACAACGGCTGGACGTTGCTCAAGTCCCTGCCCTCCACCTTGCGCCACCTGGTGTCCTTGGCAGAGAAACTGGACCAAGGCACCCTGACGGTGGCTTTGGCCCCCGCCCAGTTGCGTCAGCTGGAGGCGGCGGACAGGGCCAACACCAGACGATGGCGCCGCACCGCACTGCTGGCAGCCGGCGGGATGGCTGGCGCCCTGTTAGCTTGGCGACGCACCAACCGCCCAACCGCCGGCTGAGGCGCGGGCCGCCAGACCAATACCGACCGAGACCGAGACGTTCAGCGATTCAGCGTTCGGACGCATCGGGATGGACACCACCCGTCCAGCCAATTCCCGGAACTCCGCGCCCGGGCCGCGGCGTTCACTGCCGAACACCAACGCCGCCGGCCGCGGCAATGTCCCCAGCAGACCAACGGGACTGGACCCGCCCGAATCGAAGACCGCGCAGCCCAGGTCGCGTGACCGGATGAAACCGGCCACCTCAGCGGCCGTGGCCAACACCACCGGCAGGGCAAACACATAGCAGCGGCTGGCCCTCAACAGCCGCCGGTCAGCGATGGACATCAACTCCGAATCAGTCAAACAGACGGCGCCCGCCCCCAGGGCGAAAGCCGAACGGATGATCGCCCCAATGTTGCCCACAATGCGGACGCCATCCAGCACCACCAGATCGCCACTGTGGGCGTTCAGCTCCAGGTCCGCCAAACGTGGCGGACTGGGCACTCGGATGGTGGCGAAGATCCGGGCCCGTTTGTCTGACTTGAAAATCCTGGTGTTGGCCGCCACCGGCACCTCAGCCAGGGGCACGTTGGCCGTTTGGCAAGCCGTCAGCAGCTCAGGCGGGACAGTCTGGCCGGCTTCGACATAGACCTCGCCCACTTCGACGCCGAAGCGCAGGCAGGTGCAAATCGGTTCCGGGTCTTCAACAATCACCTGGCGCGGCGTCTGCCGGCTGGGCCGGGCCAAGTCTTGCAGGCGTTGGATCTGGGCGGCGCTGGCCTCCGGCAGGCCACCGGCTGGCCGGTTTGGGACTCTATCCACGCCCGGCAAACTATCACGCCGGCGCCACTCGCCCAGCCTTGGTGCGGCCTAGCTGGTCGCGGCGATGATTTCGCGGTAACGGTGGGCGGAGTCTTTGAGATAGCGCCGCTGACAATCCGGGTAGTCCACATAGACCAACCCGAACCGTTTGGAGTACCCGCAAGCCCATTCAAAGTTGTCCATCAAGGACCACGCGAAATAGCCCTCCACCTTGGCGCCGGCCTGGATGGCGGCACCGACGGCCGCCAAATGCCGCTCCAGGTAGTCGATTCGCTTCGGATCAGCTACCTTGCCGTCAACCAGCTTGTCCGGGAAGGCTGATCCGTTCTCAGTCACCATCAGCGGCAACGATGGATACCGGGCGGATAGGCCGGTCAACAATTCGGTTAGGCCATCCGGTTTGATGTTCCATCCCATGGCGGTCAGTGGGCCGGTCGGCTCCAATATCCGCACGTCTTCGGCTCCAACCCAAGGGCTGGGTTTGGCTCGCTCACCAGCCGTCCGGCGGCGCGCCTTACCGGCTTTGCCGCCCTTGCCCGCTTTGACCGATTTCGCAGCCTTGCCGGGCGCGGTGGCCTCCGGCTCGGCGGCGGCCACGGTCATAGTCGAGTAGTAATTGACACCTAGGCAGTTCAGCGGCTGGTGGATGCGGGCCAAATCGGCATCGTGCACAAAAGACCAATCCGTCACCGAAGCCAAATCGGCCACCAACTGGCTGGAATAGCGGCCGTCCAACAGCGGGCCATAGAAGATTTCGTCACCCACAGTGGTGATGCGGCGAACCGCTTCGGCGTCCTCCGGCGACTCACTGGCCGGGTGGACCACATGCGGGTTCAAGGCGACCGAAACCTTGGCAGCCGAACCGAGCGTGCCCCGGATCGCCTCGATTGCCAAGCCGTGGGCCAGATTCAGGTGGTGAGCGGCGGCTATGGAACCGGCTGGGCTGGTCAGACCGGGGGCGTGAATGCCTTCGGCATAGCCCAGGAAGGCAGCGCACCACGGTTCGTTGAGGGTGATCCACAAATCGACCCGGTCGCCTAGGGTCCGCGACATCAAGGCCGCATAATCAGAGAAACGTTTGGGGGTGTCGCGGTTGAGCCAACCGCCGGAGTCCTCCAAGGCTTGCGGCAAATCCCAGTGGTACAGCGTTACAACCGGTTTGATGCCGCGTTCCAGCAGGCCATCAACCAGCCGTGAATAGAAGTTCACCCCGGCCGGGTTGGGCTGCCCTTTGCCGGTTGGTTGGATCCGCGACCAAGCTGTTGACAGCCGGTAGGCGTCAATGCCCAGATCAGCCATGATGTCGAGGTCTTCACGCCAGCGGTGGTAGTGGTCACAGGTGACATCCCCGGTCTCACCGCCTGCGACTTTGCCGGGAGTGTGGCTGAAGGTGTCCCAAATCGACTGTCCGCGACCGTCTTGACAGACCGCGCCCTCAATTTGGTAGGCGGCGGTGGCCACGCCCCAGGTGAAGCCCTTGGGGAATGCGCGCGGGTCGAACTGGGCAGACATCGTGGTCCTAACTACTGGGGCGGGGCAGTTCTGCGCCCTGGGGGCGAATCTGATGATCCGTTCGGGGCGTTACCAAATTAGTCTGCGGTTAGGAATTTGGCCTGGGACGTTAGGTGTCCGCGACGGCGGCCGCGCTTCAGGCTACAGCTGATCCTGAGGGTGGTTCAGCTTTCCCAGGCCACCAAGCTGTCGCCATCCAAGGTGCCATCCGGCCAGACAGCCCGCACCACACCGGCGGCGGCCAGCGCCTTGCGGCAGCCCGGACAGGGAGGATCGGTGATGTAGGCCGTGGCGCCGGCCGTGTCACGGGTGGCAAACAGCAGCGCGTTCAATTCGGCGTGAATGGCCACACAAAAGCCGGGGCTGCCGGGGCGGTCATAGTCACCAAGCCCAGGGACCTGGTCGTAGCTCAGTTGGCCGCGGGGGCACGCCCCTTCCAGACAGTCCGGCCGGCCTGGGGCGGCACCGTTGTAACCGGTGGCGATGATCCGCCGGTCCACCACCAATACCGCACCAACCCGGCGGCGAACACACTTGGCCCTGGCGGCCACGGCCCGCGCAATACCAAGGAAGTATTCATCCCAAGTGGGGACCGTTACCGGACCGCTCATCCGCTCTACCTTTCTAACCGCCACAGTGCGTCAGGCAGATTACCACCGCACCTGCCCAGTGCCGCGCTCGGACCCCCACCGGCGGCGGCACCGGGCAGACGAGGTGCGGTCAGAAGCGCCGGCGGAAGGCCAATGCCGGCATCTTCTCTGAGGTGACGTAGCCTGGATCAGCGGCTATTACGTCTGGCATGCGGTTCACACAGCAGGCGCAGGTCATCTCCACCGTGGCTGGGCTGTCCAGACCGAGTTTCATGTCCGGTTCGCCCTCAACGTTCCAATCGTTCAGGTCAATTTCACCCGGTGCGAAGACATTGCCAATGCATTCGGTGACAATGGTGACACCTTCAGCGGTTTCGAATTCGACAATGGTCTTCAGGCCGGTTGGATCACCGGCGGCAATGGTCTTGCCCAGAGTCTCGGAATACAGATCTTCGGTGTGGGCGGTGGCCTCACCGCGTTGGGTCCGCTTGGTCACATTGAGCCCCAACGCGGAGGCAATCCAACCATTGACCGGCCACATATAGCCGGGCAGGAATTCGCCACCGGCAATCAACGCGGCTTGCTTTTCCGGGCTGACGTTGTTGACCTTCAGGATTTTCTCATCGAATTCCGCCGGGGACAGACCGGCGCCATGCTGGGCGGCGGTCTCCAGGCCGTAGTCCTCCAGGTTGTAGCTGGAGATCCCGCGGATCTTCTCGATCGAGGCGGCCGTGGCAGCCAGGGCCGTAACCATTGAGCCCCAGGAAACATCCTGGTAGCCAGAACCAGTGAAGGTCACTCCGCCAGCCTTGGCGACTTGGTCGATGAGCGATGCCGTCAGTGGATCGGAGTCCCACCCGTAGAACAGCTCTTCACAGATGGACACCCCATTGACCCCATTCTGGGC
The DNA here is from genome assembly GCA_031255075.1 of Bifidobacteriaceae bacterium. Lineage (GTDB taxonomy): Bacteria > Actinomycetota > Actinomycetes > Actinomycetales > WQXJ01 > JAIRTF01. The sequence goes on from JAIRTF010000253.1 coordinate 9,194, forward strand.
CAAGATTTCGATAGTTGGGAAAATTGACCGCATCAGGCTTTGAGTGGTGATGATGGCAATATCCGGCTTGACGCGTTTCAACGAAGCATCCAGGTCGTCAAATGATTCAATGGCGACACCCACCTTTTCGCCACCAATAACGGTTGACACATCCTGGCCAATTTTGCTTGGGACCACATCATAGGCGCCCACCAGTTCCGCGTTCCGTTCCAATGCGTAGCGCATAGTGAATGCAGACATCTTGCCGCAGCCGACTTGCACAACTCTCATGATTTCATCCTCCTTTGGACGGCACTTCAAGGTCATTTTCAATGGTACGCGGGCCCAACTGCCCGCTCAACGGGAGTTACGTCCCAGCCCAAGGGCTGGCCATGGCCGACTGGTTCAGTCCCCCGCTAGACCGGCGGCCCGGTTGAATTCAGCCGCTGCCGCCAGCGCCGGCGGGTAGTTCGCCAGCTGTTCGGCCAGGTCACAGTTCAAGGTGAAAGAACCAACTCCGCCGGCCGCCAATCCACCGATTTGATCCAGAGAGCGAATCGAGGCCGCCACCGTCTCCACGCCGGCCCGAGCACAGATCTGAGCAATCTGCAGTACCGCCTGTTCACCATTGCCCAATTGTTCGTCAATCCGGCCCAGATAGGGGGCGGCATAGCCCACCTTCGGTGCCAGAGCACAAGCCGCCAACGCCTGAGCCGGGTGATACAGCGCCGTCAACAGCACCTGGTCCCACTGTGCCGGCAGCCTACCCACAGCAGACAAGCCAGCACTAGTTGCCGGCACCTTCAGCACCAACTCGGCCACCTGCATAAGCGGGCCAAGCTCACCGGCCAACCGCGCGGCATCGGCCAGCAAGTCTGCCGTTGAGCGGCCAACTGCCTGCACAAACACTCGTTTGGCGCCGGCTCTGGCCATCGCCTCGACCACCTCCGCACGGTCAGGCGAACCGAGCCCGGCTTTGGCCAGAATCAACGGAGTGGTGGTTACGCCGCCGAATATGCCGGTCGCCAACAGCGGCCGGGCACGGGCTACATCAGCGGTGTCCAAGTAGACGGTCATCGGTCCAACTCCCGGTAGGCGGCCAGTTTCCCGTAACGCTCCCGGATGGCGGCGGGCACGGGCTGGCCGGGCAACGCCCGCTGGGCTATGGCCGGGCGCCAAGTATCGCGCAGTTCGTCAACCTCAGCGCCATCCAGAATGGCGGCGGCCTGCAAGCAGACCCCTCGCGCGGCGGCGTCACCGGCGTCCAACACCACCACTTCGCGTTGCAGGAAATCGGCAATGGACTGCCGGTAGGCGGCCGATGCCGCGCCGCCGCCTGTCGCCACCACCGGGCCAGGGCCAACCAAGCCACAGCTTTCAATGGCTTCGAAGGCCGCCATCAGACCCAGGACCACGCCATCGACCGCCGCCCTGGCTAGTTGCGCGTCGGTGGTAGCCGTCGAAAGGCCGGCCAAGATTCCCACCGCGTCCGGCAGGTCCGGCGAGCGTTCGCCATCCAGGAAGGCCGCCAATGTCAGGCTGCGCTGATCCGGCGGAACAGACAGCGCCAAGGCGTCAAACTCTTCGGTGGTCAGGCGCAGCAGGCGGCGGAACCAATCCGTCACCTTGGTGGCGTTGAGGGTGCAGACCAGCGGCAGGTAACGCCCGGTGGTGTCGCAGACGCCGTTGACATAGCCGGTCGGGTCGTGGACCGAATTCTCCGAAACGGTCATCGCCACCCCGGAAGTGCCCAAAGTGAACAACGGCTGACCGGTCCGCAGTCCCAAACCCAGGCTGCCGGCATGCTGATCGCCGCCGCCGGGACCGACCAGCGCGTCGGGTGGCAAACCCAGCTCAGCAGCGGCTTCAGCACAAACCCTCCCTGCGGCCTGGCTGGGACCCAACACCTCCGGCAGCCGCAGATGGGTTACCCCGGCAAACCGTTCAATCAGATCAACCCGGTAACGCCCCTCATGGGCGGCGTAATAGCCCGTGCCGGACGCCTCAGACCGGTCTGTCACCAAGGCGCCGGTCAACTTCCAGGTCAGATAGTCATGCGGCAGGCAGGCGCTGGCTGCGCGCTGAAGTGTGTCCGGTTCGTGGGCGGCCATCCAAGCCAATTTGGTGATGGTGAAAGCGGCTGTAGGCACGGAGCCGACTGCCTCAGCCCAGGCCGGTTTGCCGAGTTGTTGAACCATGGCGGTGGCCTGCGGCGCCGAGGTCAGGTCATTCCACAGTTTGACTGGCCGCAGCACTCTACCGGTCGCGTCCTGTAACACCAGCCCGTGGCATTGGGCCGCCACTCCCAAGGCTTTGACGTCCTGGGCTGTGACCCCGGCCGCTTTGACGGCCCGGCCAAAGGCCAACGTCAGCGCCGTCCACCAATCGGCCGGGTTCTGTTCGGAGACCGGCGGCGTGGTGGGTGGATGCGGAGCACTACCAACGCCCAATAGCCGCCCGGTGGCCGCTTCGCGGATTTCCACCTTGCAGGACTGGGTCGATGAGTCAATTCCCGCTACTACCGCCACTGACCCTCCTCAATCTGGGCGATTCGACTGTCTGCTAGTTATTGCCGGCGTCTGCTCAGCGATCCGTCCACTTTCTGATCCGCCTGGGGGCTTGGGCGGCTCAGAGGCTGTCTTGGCTGATCGGCTCCAGCGGCGCCAAGTCGTGGTCCTCGGCGCCCACGGCGCCGGCCGGATGGGTGAACAGCAACTGGCTCCAGCTATAGCCTTTCATGCGCATCAGCACCTGGGCTAGGGCATCTCCCCAGGCCCCGACCACCAAAGTGGACCCCATGGCGACCACGCCACCCGGGTCAATCACATCATCTGTCGGCAGCAGCACCACCAAATCCGCTACCCGGGCCAGCGGCGCGTCCGCTGCTGAAGTCAGAGCCACCACTTTGGCGCCCCGCCGGCGGACCCGTTCCGACAGTTGGTTCAGCTCATCAGATTTCCCGCCCCGCGAAATTGCGATCATCACATCGCCGGCGGTCACCGCGCCCATGGTGCCGTGTAGCGCATCCATCGGCTGTAAGAACACCGCCGGAGTGCCGCAAACCGACAGCAGATGGGCCATGCGGTGGGCCATTGCCCCGGAAGTGCCGGCCCCGGCCACGAACACTTTGCCGTCCATGTTCAACAGCAAAGACACCACGTCCACAAATGTCGGGTCAAAGTTGGTCGCCAATGCCTGCAGACCGGTCAACTCGTTACGAACCACGTCTTTGGCGGCCTCGAGCGGTCCGTTAGCCGGGCTCATGTCAACTCCTTCGGGATTCGCCCGCCCACGCCGCCTGGCGAAGATCGGGGATGGTTAGTTGGTCGGCTGCAAGCCGTTCGCCGCCGCAGCGCCCAGATTGGAAGACTGTTACGAAGTCTGACACTTCCAGGATTTCCTCTTCTTCAGAGGACACTAGCAACACGGTCAGGCCGGATTCTTCCGCCAGGCGGCGAATGATCCGGTGGATCTCAACTTTGACACCAATGTCTACGCCTTTGGTTGGCTCATCCAAAGCCAACACCTTTGGGGCTTGCCCCAGAGCGCGGGCCAGAACCACCTTCTGCTGGTTGCCACCGGATAGCGATTCGACGGGCGCCCGGCGGTCGCCTAGAACTCTGAGTTGGTCCAGCAGGTCATCTGAGTTCTTGAGGGCGGCTTTAACTTGCAGCACCCCGGCTTTGGCGTACTTCGGCAAGATGGGCAACGCCACGTTGTAGCGCGGATCCAGCTTGGCCACGATGCCTGATTTCTTGCGTTCTTCCGTGACATAGGCCAGGCCGTGTTTGGCGGCTTTGGCTGGGCTCTTGGGCCGGTAGGCCTTGCCATAGAGGGTCAACTGGCCAGAGACCAACGGATCGAGTCCCATCAACGCCCGCAGGAATTCCGTCCGGCCGGAGCCGATCAGCCCATAGAGCCCCAGCACTTGGCCGGCGTAGGCGGTCAGCGACACATCGGTCAGCGCCGGGGTGCTCAAGTGTTCAGCTTTGATGGTGGGCTCGGTCTGGGCGCCTGCCGCGGCCGTGGTGCCGGCAGCCGGTTGGCCTTCGGCTTCGGTGTCATTTTGCCTGGCCGATGCCGCGCCCGGCGACTTCTTGACCCGCCCGGCTGCTAGGTCCCCGGCGGCGGCATCGCCCGCTATGGCGGCCACCAATTCGGCTCGCGGCACCGAGGCGGCCGGGCCGTCAATCTTGACCTTGCCGTCTACCAAGGCGACCACATGATCAGACACCCGGTACAGCTCATCAAGTTTGTGGCTGATGAACAGCACACCGATGTTCTCTTCGCGGGCTAGCGCGCTGACCAAATCCAGCAGCGCGCCAATCTGTTCGCCTTCCAGCGAGGTGGTGGGCTCATCCAACAACAGATAGCGGGCCTTGCGGTGGATGGCCACTGCGATCTCCATCAGCTGGCGGACCGCCACCGAATAGGCTTCGACCGGTTTGGTCACATCCACGTCCAGTGAGAACCGGTCCATGGCGGCCTTGGCCTGTTCACGCATGGCTTCCATGCGCAAGGTGCCGTAGGCAGTCATCTCGGAACCAAGATGGACGTTCTGAGTAACCGTCAAGTTGGATAGCAGCGACAGCTCTTGGTAGACGGTCGCTATACCGGAGGCCAAAGCATCAGCCGGGCTGGAGAAGGACATCTCACGGCCATCAATGGTGATGGTGCCCGAATCCGGTTTGATAGCGCCGGAGATCGCCTTGATCAGGGTTGATTTTCCGGCCCCGTTGTGGCCTACCAGGCCAAGCACCTGGCCAGGCCGAACACCTATGCTCACGCCATCTAAAGCTGGCACACCAGCGTAGCGTTTGATTATGTCCCGAACCGCGAGCCCTGCGGCGGGTGTTTCGGTGTCCGACCTGGCCATGGCGCTATCCGTCAGCCCTAGCCAACTTCGCCTGGGGCTGGTGTCTGACCGGTGATGAACTCCTTCAGCGGGCAGAGGATCTCCGCTTGCGGAGTGGCACCACCCAGCCAGTCCTTGATTTGACCAATCACCTGGCGGCCGTAGCTCTCCGGCTCTTGGGCCACGCAGAACGGGTAGGCCTCGGTCAGCGGTTCTTCTGACGCGCAGAAGCCGTAAACCTTGACGTCCTTACCTTGGGTCTGAATGGCTTGCAGGGCGCCGTAGGCCGCTGGGCCGGTTGAGGCGAACAGCACGTTCACATCAGGGTTGCCGGTCAGCAGCTCGGTGGTGGCGGTCATCGAATCGTCTTGCTTGACGTTGCCGTCTACCTCAGCCACCACGGCGGCGTTCGGGTTGGCGGCGATCGCATCTTTGAAGCCCTGGTCGCGCAGCAGCACCGGCACTTCGTCCGGTTCGGTGATGAAACCGATCTTCAGTTCGGCATCGGCACCGAAGTCCCGCAGAACTGCTTCGGCGCTCTGGCGGCCACCGGCCACGTTGTCAGCACCGAGGTACTGGACAATGGTGGCGTTTTGGTCTGTCAGAGCTTCGTCAGACAGGATCACGTTGACAGTGAAGACGGGTACGCCGGCGTCATTGGCTGCCTTGACGATGGCCGCACCAGGTTCTGACTTGACAGCGTTCAGCACGAAAGCGCAGGGCTGCTTCTGCAGCATGGTTTGGGCTTGAGCCAGCTGGGTCGCGTCGTTGTCATCAGCGATTTGGACCTCAACGTTGAAGCCGGCCTCGGTGCCGGCCTCTTCAAAGCCGCGCTTCATGGCGATGTAATAGGGGTTGGTCAGGTTTGGTAGTGCCACAGCGACGTAGGGATTGTCTCCATCGCAGGCTGCTGGCCGGGGAATGGAACCAGCAGCGCCGCTGGGCCCGCCGCTTCCTCCGGGGTCCTTGGCTGGGTCGTCAACACCAGTGGTGCAGGCCGCCAGAAGCAACAGCGCTGCGGGTAGGGCTACCAGCCGAATTGATACTCGTCTCATATTTGTGCGTTTCCTTTCTTCGCCACTGTTTGGCGTTTGAAGTTGTGAATCCCAGCTAGGTGGGCGGTCATTGGTTGGGGGTCGGTTCGGGGGCGGCCGCCGATTCGTCTGCGGCTGCCGTCTTGGCGGTGGCCGCGGCCGGCGGGGATGCTCCTTCGGAGCCACCACCTGGTGGCCCGTGGGCCGGTCTTCGTGCCAGCTTGGAGAACAGCTGGCCAATGGAGGCTTCGCGGCGGTAGGTGTCCAGCACCACGCCGGCCAGAATGATGGCGCCAATCACCAGCGGCTGCCAGTAGCTCTCTACCCCCACCACGTTCATGCCGTTGGACACTGTGGCGATCAGAATTGAGCCGACCAGGGCACCGGGAATGGTGCCGATCCCGCCAAACAAGCTGACCCCGCCAACCACCGCGGAGGCGATGGAGTAGAACAGCTCGTTGCCGGAGCCGGCTACCGGGTAGCCCACCATCAGACGGCTGGTGGTGATCAATCCGCCAACTGCCGCGCACAACCCGGACACGCCGTAGACGGTCAGGGTGACGCGGGAGATCGAAATGCCGGCCAGGCGGGAGGTTTCGGCGTTCCCGCCAACGGCGTAGATGTGGACGCCCATGGGTGTGCGGCGCAGCACAAAGGTCAGCACGATAGCCGCGATGATCAGCAGCACCACCGGCATCGGAATCTCCCAAAGGCTGGACCGGCCGATCAGTGCGAAGTACGGGTCCTTGACGGACACGGATTGGGCGCCGGTCAAGATTTTGGGGACCGATGCCGCGATGCCGAAAGTAGAGAACGTCACGATGAACGGTGGCAGCTTGGCGTAGTGGACCATCACCCCGTTGAATATGCCCACCAATACTCCGGCTACCAGGGCGATGATGGTGGCCCCCCACCAGGGCACGCCGTGGTACATAGCCAGAGCCGCCAACATGCCGGTTAGGGCCACATTGGAGCCGGTCGAAAGGTCAATTCCGCCGGTTAGCAGCACAAATGTCTGCCCCAGAGCCAGGAAGGCGATGACTGCGCCGTTGAGCAGCAGGATCTGCACGTTGTTCATGGTCCGGAAGTTTGGCGACAGCATGGAGAAGACCAGCAAGACCAACACCACGATGCCGATGACGCCCATCTCATCAGGTAGGCGGCGACGCTTCATACTTTGAGCCCCTTTGCGACAAACTATTGCGCTCTAACGAGCACCAACGCGCTCTTTAGTGCTAATCTACTGCTACCGATCGAGGAAGGCAACGATGTCAGGTAACGAATCGATAACATTTGAGGAAGAATCCGCTCAAGTGAGCACTCAGTCCAGCCTGACTGGGCGGCGGCTGCTGGCCGAAGTGGCGCGCCGGTATTACCTACGTGATGAAGCCAAAAAGGACATTGCCGAGGCCATGGGCTTGTCTCGCTTCAAAGTGGCCCGCCTGCTGACCCAAGCCCGCGCCAACGGAGTGGTCACCATCACCGTCGAAGCCGTCGCCCCGGTAATCGAATCGCTATCCACGGAACTGTCCGCTCATTGGCGAATCCCCACCACTGTGGTTGATTCCGGCGCCGGCCGCGAGGCAGAAGTCCGTCAAGCCATCGGCGTGGCGGCGGCCGAACGGCTGACCAACTCGTTGCGGGACGGCGACCTCGTAGGCCTGGCCTGGGGGCGAAGCCTGACTGCCATGGCTGA
>JAIRTF010000309.1 GCA_031255075.1 Bifidobacteriaceae bacterium
GTGTCGGGGTTCACCTGCCCATAGCCCATCATGGTGATCCGGTCGTACCGGCCACGGGCCCACAGTTTGGCGGGCATCCCGTAGGTCGGTGCCTGTCCGCTCAGGTCGGTCACCTCTGACCAATCCGACATGGACAGGTCCACGTAGCCAGTTTCCTCCCCGCCGACGCGCTCAGTGGCGCCAGTGTCAGCAGGGCCGTTCTGAGAGTTGTTCTTGTCCGATTTGTTCGACTTGTCGGACTTATTGGCGGTCACGATGGCGAAGGTCAGGGCTCCGGCCACGACCACCGCAATGGCTGGGATCAGCCAGAACAGGAATCCTTTGCGCCGGCGGATCGGTGCCGGTGCGGTGATGGTCTGGGTGGCGAACGGTGCAGCCATTGGGGGCGCATAGGCCGCATAGGGCTGGGCTCCCGGGTAGGCCTGCGGCGGCTGAGCAGCGTAAGGCTGGGCAGGAGCACCGGCATACGGCTGGGCACCTGGCCCGGGATAGGCCTGCGCCGGGGGAGCGCCGTAGGGCTGCTGAGGCGGGCCAGGATAGGCCTCCGGCTGGGGGGCAGCGTATGGCTGGGCCGGAGGAGAGCCGTAGGGCTGGGCGGGACCCATCTGGCTGCTCGGCACAGGATTAGGCGGTGTGTTGGACGCCGGTGCGGCGGGTTCCGGCGGCCGGCCCGCAGGCGGTCGGTAGTCACGGTAGAAGGGATCCGGCATCAGACAGGCTCCTGAGCTAAAAGGGTTTGAACTGGGGGCAATACCCGCCGCCGCGAGTCTATTCCCGCAGACCGGGTTGAACAAACGGCGAGCAGGGGAAAGCCGCAGCCCGCTAGCCTGTAGAGCGTGCGATACGTCTCCACCCGGGCCCCGCGCGGCGCCGACGGCCGGCCGTTCAAGGACATTTTGCTGTCCGGCTTGGCGCCAGATGGCGGCCTGTACCTTCCTGAACGCTATCCCCAGATCAGCCCGGCCGAATTGGACGGGCTGCGGGGCACCCTGGAACGGGACGGCTACTCGGCTCTGGCCGCCAAGCTGCTGGCACGGTTCGCTGATGACTATCCGGCCGGCGCCCTCGACCAGTTGACGGCCGCCGCCTACACGGCCGCCAAGTTCGGCAGCCCGGAGATAGTTCCAGTGGATCAGCCAGGGCCGGGCGTGTTCCTGGCGCATCTGTCCAATGGACCGACGGCCGCCTTCAAAGACCTGGCCATGCAACTGCTGGGGGAACTGTTTGAACATCAACTGGAGCAACAGGACACCTGGTTGACAGTGCTTGGCGCCACCTCCGGAGACACCGGCAGCGCTGCCGAACACGCCCTGGAGGGCCGTCAGCGGATCCGCACCGCCATGCTCACCCCAGCCGGGCGGATGACACCGTTCCAGCAGGCCCAGATGTATTCGATCGACGACCCGTCGGTGGCGAACATAGCCGTTGACGGTGTCTTTGACGACTGCCAAGACCTGGTCAAAGCCGTCAACCTTGACGCCGCCTTCAAAGAGCGTTGGCACATCGGCGCGGTCAACTCGATCAACTGGGCGCGGGTCGCGGCCCAAGTGGTGTACTACTTTGCGGCCTACTTCCGCACCGGCGCCGAACGCTGCTCCTTCGCCGTGCCCACCGGCAACTTTGGCAACATTTTGGCTGGTCACGTTGCCAAACAGATGGGTCTGCCAGTTGACAACCTGATCTTGGCCACCAATGAGAACAACGTGCTGCATGAGTTCTTTTCGACCGGTGTCTACCGCCCCCGGGGTGCCTCCCAGACCGTGGCCACCTCCAGCCCGTCAATGGACATCTCCAAAGCCTCCAACTTCGAACGGTTCATTGCCGATCTGCTGGACCGCGACGGCCCGCGGGTCGCCGCCCTGTTTGGGCAGACGCTGCCGCAGCAGGGCTACTTCGACCTTGGCAACACCCCCGAATTCGGCCAGTTGCGCAGCCGCTACGGCTTTCTGACTGGAGCTTCCAGCCACGCCGACCGGGTGGCCACCATCAGACGGTGGTGGCAGCAGTTTGGGATTCTGATTGACCCCCACACGGCCGATGCCGCGCACGTCGCCTCCGCTTTGACAACCGCCCGCCCCGTGGTGGTCATGGAAACCGCCTTGCCGGTGAAGTTTGCCCAGACCATCGAAGAAGCCGTCGGCTTCACCCCGCCGTTGCCGGATCGCTTCGATGGCTTGTTGGAGGCACCGCGCCATCTGGTTGACCTACCGAACGATGCCGCCGCCTTGAAACGCTGGCTGGAGAGCTGGCTGAGCCACCCGGCGCGCTGACCATCTCCTGGCCGATTGCGTGCCGCGGGACGTCTTGGCGGCGGACCGGTTTGGTGGCTCTGGCCAGTGAGGTTATCCATTTGTCGGGACGAATCAGCCATGCTCGGCTAGTCTATTGACGCAAGCTCAACTACTTCTAAGGAGAAGGCGATATGGGATTGATCAAAGCTGCCGTTGGAGCCATTGGCGGAACTCTTGGCGATCAGTGGCTGGACGCGATTGGTGTACCCGATGAATTGGTCAAGCAAGACACCCTGCTGATCAAAGGACGCAAGCTGCGCCAAGATGGCCGCAGCTCAAACGAGAAAGGCACCTCGGAGATCGTCTCGAACGGTTCAACAGTTGTGGTGCCAACCAACATGTGCATGCTGCTGGTCGATGGCGGCCGGGTAGTGGACCTGACCGCTGAACCTGGCTACTACACGGTTGACGACTCAGCCCAGCCCTCGGTCTTCGTTGGCGAATGGGGCGATTCGCTGCGTCAAGCTTGGGAGCGGTTCAAGTTTGGCGGCACCACCCCACAGCAACAGCGGGTGCTGTTCGTGGCCCAACGGGAGATCAGGGACATCAAGTTCGGGACCAAGTCCCCAATTCAGTACTTCGACAACTTCTACAACGCCGAACTGTTCCTGCGCACCTTCGGGGCATTCTCAATTCTGATCAACAACCCGGTGTTGTTCTTCGCCAACGTCTACGACAAGTCCGCCTCGCGGGTGAACTTCTCCGACATTGAAGGCCAGTTCCTGTCAGAGTTCTTGACCAAGCTGGCCACCGCCCTGGCCCAACTGTCTGGTCAAGGCATTCGGGTCAGCGCCATTCCCCAACACCAGGACCTGCTCTCCAAAGCCTTGAGTGACCTGTTGGATGAAGAGTGGACCCAAATCCGTGGCATTGAAATAGTCAAAGCCGCGATCGAATCGGTTAACTATGACGACGAATCGCGCGCCCAAATCAACCTGCGCAACCGTGGCGCCATGCTGTCAGACCCGGCTGTTCAGCGCGGCTATGTGGCTGGCACTGTGGCCGATGCGCTGCATGAAGCAGGCGGTAACCCGGAAGGCGGTGCTGGTGGCATGCTCGGAATCGGTTTTGCGGGCGGCGCCGCCGGCGGATTGTTCGGCGGGCCGATGGTGCCCCCGCAGGTGCCAGGTCAACCCCAAGTGCCGCCCACCCAGGGCCCTCCTGGTCAGCCGCTGGTACCCGTGCCACCACCGGCCGTCCCCGGCTCGCAGGCTCCTGGCCAGCCGATAGTGCCGTTCGAACAGTTCCCAACCGAGGCGCAGGCCGCACCGGCTGCGGCGGTTCCCGCCCAACCGGCACCTGCGGCGGCGGCCGCACCAGAAGCGGCTCCGGCGGCCGCGGCGCCACCGGCGGCTCCTGCTGCAGCGCCAACTGCTCCAGCGGCATCGGCGGCTGTACCACCGGCGGCAGCCGGCGCGGCGGGAGTAGCCGCAGCCGCTGCGGCCACCGGAGCTGGACCGAAGTTCTGCCCTGACTGCGGCACACCGACCAACGGTGCCAAGTTCTGCGGAAACTGCGGGCGGCAGCTGTACTGATGACCCAAGCGGTCGATTACAAATGCCCCAACTGCGGTGGGGTGGTGGTGTGGCAACCGGAAACCAGCCGGTGGCGGTGCCGCAACTGCGGATCAATGTTTTCCGCAGCCAGCGACATCGGCAGTGCCGGTGCTCACCAAAGTGCTCAGGTAGCGGCTGGGGCGGCGCCAGTTGACGCCGCCACGGCCGCGGCCCAAGCCAACGCTCAGGGCTTGTCTGCCTTCGAATGCCGGTCTTGTGGCGCCGCCATCGTGGTGGCGACGGCTACCCGGGCCTCAACTACCTGTGTCTACTGCCACAGCCCGGTGGTCTTGACCGGACAGCTGGCCAAAGGTCTGGAACCGGACACGGTGGTGCCCTTCACAATCAGCCACGATCAGGCCTTGGCGATCTTCCATGACTGGATCACCAAGAAGCGTTACCTGGCCAAAGGTTTCTACAGCCGTGACCGGGTGGACCAACTCCAAGGCATCTACTTCCCCTACTTCGCCGTTGACGCTGAACTGGACACCAACGTTGAAGGCACCGCCCACTATGAAACCGGCTCCGGTGACAACCGGCAGGATCACTACTTCCACGTGATTCGCCAAGGCCAAGTGCAGATTGAGAACCTGCCCCAGGAGGCACTCAGATTCAGCCGCGCCGACAAGATGATCAACCGGCTGCTGCCTTGGGACCTGACCAAACAAACCCAGTTTGCGCCCCAATACCTGGTCGGTTTCCAAACCGAACGGCGTGACCTGGACTTCGGTGAAGTTCAACACGAGGCTGCCAAGGACCTCGACCTGGCCGCCCGTCGGCTGATGGCGACCGATGTCCTCCAACGGGACTCACGCTTTAGTGATGTGCGGCTGTGGGGCGCCAGCCGGATCAGACGGTGGAGGCACCGTTACACGCTGCTGCCGGCCTGGGTGCTGTTCTACATAGCGCCCGGTGGCGGTCTGTACTACTTCGGCATCAACGGTCAAACCGGGGAAGCCGCCGGCCGGGTGCCGCTGAACAAGCGGAAACTGCTGGCGCACACCCTGTTGATAGCGTCCCTTGGGGTGTTGGTGATCCTGGCCGGTCTGGCGTTGGAGTTCTTGTGAGGCAGACAATCCGCACCGCGCGGGCTTTACGGCACCTGATCGCAATGGCCAACCAGGAAAAGGGCGGCAATCCGCTGCCTGGCGAACTGATGACTATCGCGCCGTGGTACCCGCGAGCCCTGCGGATACTCAAATGGTCGGCCATCATTGTGCTGATCTTGACCATTGGGCTGATCTTCCGGATTTCGGCGCTGGGGCCTTGGTGGCTGCTGGTGGTGGCCGGTGTGGCGCTGATCCTGCAGGCGGTTCGCTACTACCTGAAGGTCATCTACCAATACTCCCTTCAAGACCGGCAAGACACCAAAGACCAAGCCGTCGGTTCGGACGTGTCCGTCACCCGGTCCGATCAACGCGAGGGTGACCTGTCAGAGCAGATTGCCGCCCGGCATCATCACAAGAAGCAGCCTGACCCGCTGATAGACGCAGTGGCCGGTGCGTTCTGTGTCACCTACCTGCCGCCGAAATCCGGGCTCAAAGGCGACCGCCGCGCCCGCGAGGTGGAAGTTCAACGCGGACCATTGGCCGCTGGGAGCCCATCATGACCGCTCCCAAACACGCTCTGCGCGTTCTGATGGGCAGCGTTGTTGCCCTGGTTTGGACTGTTCTGCTGGCCTACCCAGCGGCCGCTGCCAATGGCGCTGTCGTGGTCGAGGCAGAGTCCAAAGGTGGAGGCGTGATCTTCCCGGTGTTCGCAACTGTTGGCTGCATAATCATCGGGTCCGCCTGGTATTACTACAACAAAGCCAGGCGCGGCTACGCGCTAGATGATGAAGATGACGCCAAAGACCAAGCGGTCGGTCTGTTCCTGCGAGTCACCTACGCCGGTCAAAAGCGTGACCACCTCGATAAGGAAATCGCTGCCCGTCATGCTGCGGTCGGCGAACACGTCTCGGTGGTGTTCCACCGGCCGCAGGACGCCAACGCGGCCGATGGCCGGGCCATCCAAGGCACAGTGTTGATCAACTCGATTCCGGAGGAAGTCCACCGCCAGATGCGTGGCCAATAGTTGCAGTCCCGGTGCGCTGGGCAGCCGTTGTCAGGTTGGCTCCGGTAGCGTAGGTGGGCGTGGGAGCGGAAGAGATCATGGACAAAGCCCGGGCCGCCCAAGAGGGTAGCCCCAGCCAACAACTCGACGCCTATGAAACCGCTCTCAACGATTTGGAGGCGCTGCTAGCGAAAGCCGCCAACCGGTGAGACGCCGCCTCGACACTGAACTGGTCCGGCGGTCCTTGGCCCGCTCCCGCCAACATGCCGGTGAACTGATCGGCGCCGGCGCCGTCCAAGTGGGCGGCACTGTGGCCCTCAAAGCCGCCTCCCAAGTTGATCAGTCCGCTTCTATCAAAGTCTCCGCTGCGGATTCCGGGCAGACCGCCTGGGCCTCCCGCGGAGCCCACAAACTGGCTGGCGCCTTGACCGCGCTGGCTGAGCGTGGCGCCGCTCCGGCAGTAGATGGAATGAACTGTTTGGACGCCGGGGCGTCAACCGGTGGTTTCACCGACGTGCTGCTGCGGGAAGGAGCCGCCCTGGTTCACGCCGTGGACGTGGGGTACGGGTTGTTGGATTGGCGTCTGCAGCAAGACGCCCGCGTCAAGGTTCACGACCGGACCAATGTGCGCCACCTCCAGACCGGTGACCTGACGCCGCCTCCGGCCCTGGTGGTGGCTGATTTGTCGTTCATATCGCTGCGCACTGTGTTGCCGGCCCTGGTGGCTGTCGCCACCGATGAAGCCAACTATCTGCTGATGGTCAAACCCCAATTCGAAGTCGGCCGGGCCAAATTGCCGTCCGGGGGAGTGGTGACAAACCCTGAAGACCAAATCGAAGCAGTGGCCGCCGTGGCCACCGCTGCCGCCGAATTGGGCCTGGCGGCGCTGGACGTGGTGCGCTCACCGCTGCCCGGACCGGCCGGAAACATCGAATTCTTCGTCTGGCTGGCGGCCGCCGCCAACCCCGTCAAGCCGGCCCTGAGCGCCCCAGAACTCAACTCCGCCATTCGCCGCGAAGTACAAGGAGCCCCACAATGACAAGCCCCGCCTCAAACAAGTCAGTCCTAGTTGTAGCCCACGCCGCCGAAACCGGCGTTGACCAAGCCTTGCGCTTGGCGGCCACCGAATTCGCCGCCGCCGGTTGGGAAGTCATCTCAACCGATGAGTTCGAAGGCCAACCAGTTGACCTGGTGTTGGTCCTCGGCGGTGATGGCACGCTGCTGCGAGCTGCCGAGCTGGTTCACGACCAAGGCACGCCACTGCTGGGGGTCAACCTTGGCCACCTCGGATTCCTGGCCGAATGCGAAGGTGGGGAGCTGGCTGCCGCCATTGACCGGGCGGTTTCCGGCAACTATCGAATCGAATCCCGCTCCACCTTGGCAGTCCGGGCCGCGGTGCCAGATGGGCAGGTCTGGCATAGCTGGGCACTCAACGAGGTGACAGTAGAGAAAGCCATGCCGGAACGTATGGTTGAGGTCATGTTGTCCGTTGACGGCCAAGACCTTGGCTCCTATGGCTGCGACGGATTGGTAATCGCCACCGCCACCGGTTCCACTGGACACGCCTATTCAGGCGGCGGTCCGGTGGTTTGGCCAGATCTTTCCGTATTGGTGGTGGTGCCGCTGGCGGCTCACGCCCTATTCAACCGGCCACTCTTGGTGGCGCCCTATTCAACGGTCACCATTGAAGTGGCGCTTGATTCACGCTCACCGGCTTTGGCGATTTGTGATGGCCGGCGCAGCCGGGCGCTGCCGGCCGGGGGACGGATGGAAGTGACCGTCGGTTCCCAAGATGTGAACCTGGTGCGCTTCGGCGGGCAGCCATTTGGCGAACGGCTGGTCCGCAAATTTGCTCTGCCGGTGCGCAGTTGGCGGGCGGTCGGCGCCGCCAGAGCGGCCGGCGGCTTAGAAGGTGACCGCTGAATGCTCAGCGAATTGGAACTGGCCGGTCTGGGCGTTATCGAAACCGCCCAGATCAGCTTTCCGCCAGGTATGACGGTCATTTCCGGTGAAACCGGTGCCGGCAAGACCATGTTGTTGAACGCTTTGGCTTGGCTGGTTGGTGCCCGTGCCGACTCGTCTTTGGTCAGAGCCGAGCGGGCCCAAGTCTCCGGTGTTTTCACCATCCCGCCTGCTCACCAGGCAGCGGAGTTGGCCGTGGCCAGTGGCGCAGCCGTAGAAGA
>JAIRTF010000014.1 GCA_031255075.1 Bifidobacteriaceae bacterium
CGCGGCCGTTCTTGGGTTGGGGCCAGGTCACTGGCCGGCTGGAGAATGCTGTCGGTACCTTGATCGAACTGAACCCGCTGACGCCTGCTTTTGATAGTTGCACCATGCCCGCCGGATCGGCGGTGTTCATCGCCGCTTATGGCTCGCTGGAACCGTTGCCGGTACCTCCGGCCAAACCGACACTGCCCGCGACTGGTACATCGTCCGCCGCGGTGGTTGAACCGATGCTCGGCGCGGCCTCATCCTTCGCGATTGGTGTGTACTGTTTCGCGCTGGTCGCCCGGCGGCGCAGGGTCCGCATCGCCAACCGTTTGTGACGAATTGCCTTTTGGCGGTGGTCCGGCCGGTGAGGGAAGACAACTCCTGATCCGGCCGGACTTGTTTTTAGAGGTATCCTTGGCCGCAAGAAACTGCGCCGGTTGAGGCAGCGTCAAGAAGGGGAAAGGGGCACCCATGTTGGACCAAGAATTTCCGAATCCACACCAAACGGCCGCCAGCAAAGCGCTAAGGCGCCTAGGTGGCATGGTCGGAGCAATCGGCCTGGCGTTGGCCGGTGCGGTTCTGACCGCCTTGCCGGCCCAGGCGGTAGAACCAGCCTGTCCTCCTGGGATTTGTGACGTGGTCGGCACCGAAACCCACGTCGTTCGCCCATGGAGCGTGAACGGGCCGCTGGTCCTAGAAGACGGTGAGGTCCTCCGTGTGGTGAGGTACGGGGGACTGACACTGGCGGACGGCGCGTCCATTTCCGGAGGTGGAACGCTGATACTCGAGGACTGGATGGATGTGACCGGTGCGGACGTGGTCATCTCAGTGCCCGTTGAAGTTGTCAACAGTTTTCCTTCCTACCTCGGCTCCATCTGGGTTAAGTCAAGCGCTTCGCTGACTCTCGACAAAGCCTCGGTGACTTCTGGCGGCCCGATCGACAACTATGGTCGGATGGTGTTCAAGGGTGGTTCGACCCCTGCTGAGAGCTCGAATCTGATCAGCAACGGCACTATATGGAACGAAGGAGTCATGTGGTTTGAGAGTGGTTCGGAAACAGGCTCGACCTCCAAACTGGTGAACAACTATCAGGCTGAAAACTTTGGTCACGTTTACCTCTTGCGGGCTGAGTTTGAAGACAACCACATGTGGACTGGTGATGAGGAGAACGCGCCGTTGTTCTCGGTCCTGTGGGCTTCCGGGGTGTTCAAGAATCAAGACGACGAAGGCCAGATCGTGGCAGGCTGCATACCAACGCTGACCGTCAGCGACTCTGGCGGCGTCCCGGCCTGGGCACAAGAGACGTATCAAGACGGCGTTGGGTTGGCCTTCTTCTACAAGGATTACCAGTTTGAGCTGACCGCTCCAACCTCCTGTTCCTACGGTTCCAAGGCCCAGCCGTTCCTCGGTTGGGGCAAGATCACCGGCCCGCTAGAGAGTGTCGAGGGCACGCACATCAACCTTGATCCCTTGACACCCGCCTACGGTGAATACACCATGACCGCCCAGTCTGCCGTGTTCCTGGCCGCCTATGGTTCGCTTGAACCGCTGCCGGTGCCGCCACCCAAGCCGACTCTGCCGCCAACCGGTCCGTCCACCGCAGCCGTAGTCCAACCAGTGGTTGGCGGCGGGTTGCTGATCGGCATCGGCCTGGTCTGCTTGGGGCTGGCCGCCCGCCGCCGCAGGGCCCTGGCCTGAGGCCAGCCGAGCATCCGGGGCGCGGGGCCTGGCTGGGTAGCATGGTGCGGTGAGTCGCAAACCCCAGTCCACCAGCTCGGTGGTCGATGCCGCCGGCAACGCCTCCGTAGCCAGCCGCGCCCTGGAGGACCAGTTCCGCCGTGTCTACCAGGACATCTTGTCGCGGGCCCCGGAGCATGACTTTGAACCAACCTTGGACCGGGTGCGCCGGGCTTTGGATCTACTGGGCGAACCGCAGCGGACCTACCGGGTCATCCACGTGGCCGGCACCAACGGCAAGACTTCGACGGCCCGGATAGCCGAATCGCTTGTCAGAGCACACGGGCTGCGCACCGGGCTGTTGACCTCACCGCATTTGAGTTCGGTGCGCGAGCGGATCGCCTTGGACGGCCAGCCGATCAGCCCGGAAGCCTTCATGGAAGCTTGGTCCCAAGTCCAGGGCGTGGTGGACTTGGTCGACGCCGAATCCGCCGCCCAGGGCGGCCCTCGCCTGAGCTTCTTCGAGGTGTTGACCATTTTGGGGTTCACGGCTTTGGCTGACGCGCCGGTGGATGTGGCCGTGGTGGAGGTTGGCATGGGCGGCACCTGGGATGCCACCAACACTGTTGAATCCGAGGTCCAGTGCATCACGCCAATTGGCAGGGACCATGAGTCTTACTTGGGCTCCTCGTTGGAGTCGATCGCCGCAGAAAAGGCCGGGATCATTCGCAGCCAGGTGGTCATAGGTCGTCAACGGCCGGAAGTCCAAGAAGTTCTGGAAGAAGCATTGGAACAAGCCGAAGCGGCCGGTTTCTGGTTGGGTGGCGATTTCGATGTGCTGTCTCGCGAACCGGCCGTGGGCGGCCAACTAATCCACCTGCAGGGCCTGGGTGGGGATTACGAACAGTTCCTGCTGCCGTTGTACGGCGCGCACCAGGCAGACAACGCGGCGGTCGCCTTGGCCGCCGTGGAATTGTTGCTGGGCGATGCCGCGCACCGCCTGGCCGGTGGACCGTTCAGTGAGGGCTTGGAGGGCGCCGCTTCCCCCGGCAGATTGGAAGTCATTCCCGGCAACCCGGCGGTTCTGGTGGATGTGGCGCACAACGTGCCCGGCGCTGAGGCACTGGTCGCGGCGCTGCACGAATCGTTCCCGTTCGCGCTGGTGGGCGTGGTCGGAATCCTGGCGGATAAGGATGCCGAAGGCATGCTGAGCGTCTTGGAACCAGTCTTGGATCAGGTGGTGATCACCAAATCAACCTCGCCAAGGGCCCTGGAACCAGCCGCCCTGGGAGAGGTAGCCCGGGAAGTGTTCGGCCCCGACCGGGTAGAAGTGATTGACCGCTTGGATGACGCGCTGGCCCGCGCCTTGGAACTGGCAGCCATCGAAACTGGTGAATCACCTGGCGCTTTGGGAGCTGCGGTGTTGGCCACCGGGTCTGCCACCATCGCCGCAGAGGTGCGAATCCTGCTGCGCCGCGGCCAACCGGACTGAGCCTCGGGGCGGCGGGCGCGGCATCGACCGCCAGTGCCTCCAAAGGCCGGCCGGGTGGGGCCGAGTATCCCAATAGCTGGGCGGTTAGGGATGGTAACGTGGCGGCGCGGTGGGACACCACAACCGATCAGCGGCGCGGACAGGCCCGCGCACCGGAATTCCGCACCAGTCAGGAAGGAACCGAAACTCATGAATTCTCTGCCCAACCTTGGCCTTCGGCCCGCCGAGCAATGCCGGTTTGACGCCGTCGCTCTGGGCGAGGTGATGCTGCGCCTAGATCCAGGTGAAGGCCGGATCAGGACGGCCCGCTCATTCGAAGCCTGGGAAGGCGGCGGTGAATACAACGTGGTTCGCGGTCTCAGCCGGGTGTTCGGAAAACGGTCCGCGGTGGTCACCGCCTTGGCGGACAACGAGGTGGGCCGGTTGGTCGAATCGCTGATCCTGGCCGGGGGAGTGGATACCTCAAACCTGCATTGGGTCAAATACGACGGCATTGGCCGCACCGCCCGCAATGGGCTCAACTTCACCGAGCGGGGCTTTTCGGTGCGCGGCGCGGTGGGCGTGTCAGACCGTGCCCACACAGCTATTGCCCAGTTAGAGCTGGGCGAATCAGACTTTGACCACCTGTTTGGAGAAGTCGGAGTGCGTTGGCTGCACACCGGCGGAATCTACGCCGGCTTGTCGGAACAGTCCGCCGCGACGGCCCTGGCAGCCGCCCGCTCAGCCCAACGCCACGGTGTGGTGGTTTCCTATGACCTCAATTTCCGGCCCAGCCTGTGGCAGGACCGGGGCGGTGCGCCCCGGGCCCAGGCCGTCAACCGGGAGATTGCCCAATATGTTGACGTGATGTTGGGTAATGAAGAAGACTTCACAGCTGCTCTGGGCTTTGCTGTGGCCGGAGTGGACGGGGCTTTGACCCAGCTGCCGGTGGAATCCTATGGCGCTATGATCGCGGAAGCCGTCCGCACCTATCCCAACCTCAAAGTGGTGGCCACCACGCTGCGATCCGTCAAATCAGCCAGCTTCAACGACTGGGGCGCCCTGGCCTGGTCAGAGCCGACCGGTCTGGTTCAAGCCCGCCAACGCGACAATTTGGAGATCTTGGACCGGGTGGGCGGTGGCGATTCGTTTGCCTCCGGCCTGGTCTACGGCTTGCTGGAGAACCTGGGGCTACAAAAGGCCGTCGAATTCGGCGCCGCCCACGGCGCCCTGGCCATGACCACACCAGGGGACACGTCCATGGCTTCTTTGGCTGAGGTCCAAAAGCTGGCCGGCGGCGGCAGCGCCCGGGTGGTCCGCTGACCAAGCCCGGGCGGCGCCTCGGCTGGAGGCCGCTTAGAGGTTGGCCAGCTCGCGTTTGAGTTGGGTGCCGAGTTCGCGCAGGCGCGTCAGCGGCAGGCGCGAAACCGGTCCGGTCACACCAACAGCGCCAACCAAAATGCCGTGAATCCGGATCGGCACCGCCACGCAACGCACGTCGGCGAAGGTC
>JAIRTF010000017.1 GCA_031255075.1 Bifidobacteriaceae bacterium
CTGTGGAGGCTGGGCCAATGAGCCCCTGGGAACTGGTCCGGTCAGCCCTGGAAGGCATTGGCACCAACTTGACCCGCGCCGCGCTGACCCTGCTTGGGGTGCTGATCGGCGTGGGCTCCGTGATCCTGCTGATGGGTGTGGGAACCGGTGCCGGCGCGGCCGTCAGTGACGCCATTTCTGGTCTAGGGACCAGTTTGCTGACGGTCTCGCCGGGATCGGCCGGGTCGCTCAGTTCCCAGGAACTGACCGCCGCGACGGTCCAGGCCCTCGAATCAGACTCCTCTGAAGCCGTTGCCGCGGTGGTGCCGGTGGTCAACTCGTCGGCTACCGCCGCAGCCGCCGGCGAATCAACCAACGCTTCGGTGATCGGCACCACCGCCGCCTACTTCGACGTCACCAATTCACCGGTCGCCCAGGGCACCGCCTTCACCGAACTGGACCAAACTGGTTCCCGCCGGGTCGCAGTGTTGGGCGCCAACCTGGCGCTGAACCTGTTCGGCGCGGCCGATCCAGTCGGCCAGACCATCACCTTGGGCAGCACACCGTTCCTGGTCAACGGCGTGCTGAAAATCAAAGACGCCATGGGCAGCGCCCAAGTCAACACCGCTGTGATCATCCCGCTGTCCCGAGCCGAACGGTCCATCACCGGTTATGGCCCGCTGTCCCAAATCATTGTCCAAGCCGCATCTCCCGAAGCAGTCGGCCAAGCTGCCGCTGATGTGACCGTCACCGTGGCCGCGGACATGGGGGTTACCTTGGCGGACGCCAACTTCACTGTCACCACTCAAGCCGAGTTGCTATCAGCCCGCGAAGAAGTCGGCACTACTTTGACTGCCATGCTGACCGCCATTGCGGCGATTTCGCTGGTAGTGGGAGGAATCGGGGTGACCAACGTGATGTTGGTGACCGTTTCCGAACGGACCCGAGAGATCGGCATCCGCAAGGCTATGGGCGCCCGCAATGCCGCCATCTGGGGCCAGTTTGTGCTGGAGGCGACCATCTTGAGCTTGGCCGGCGGCGCCCTAGGCGTGGCGGGAGCCTTGGCGCTGTCCAACGTTCAGATCATGGGCACCCGCCCGGTCATCACCGGCGGTTCAATCCTGCTGGCCGCCGGCGTATCGGTGGCGGTTGGCGTCTTCTTCGGCGCCTATCCAGCGCTGCGTGCCGCCGCGCTCGCACCAGTGGAGGCCCTCCGCCACGAGTAGCCGCCGCCCCACTTGCCACCCACCACCAGAAACGAGGACACAACATGAACAGCACCACTTCTCCCGAACCGCACTCAACGCCGCGCGACCCGTCGGCGGCCGATGCCGCGCCGCCCCCAACCCAAACGGCCGCCACGAAAGCCGGGGCACCGTCCGCCGGCCAAACAGCGGCCGCGCTGTTGGCTACGCCACCGGCCGGCGCGGCATCGGCCCCGAAGAAGCGCCTGCCGGTATCAACGTTGGTGTTGGGTGGGCTGGTAGCACTGGCCGCGGCCTTCGGGGGTGGGGTGGCAGTGGGCCGGGCTACAGCGCCACAGCCGGCGGCTTTCGGACCGGACCGAGGCGGCCAGCAGTTCAACCAGGAAGGCATGCCGCCTTCAGGCGAGGGCGGTATACGCCTGCCCGGTGGTGGATTCGGAGTCGGTTCCACCAGCGGCACAGTTGCCTCAATTGACGGGGATTCCATCACGCTGCGGCTGGAGGACGGCTCCGAAGTTCAAGTCCAGGTGACAGATGAAACTCAAATCACCGACTTGGCGGACCTGTCCGTGGGTGACCTCCAGGCCGGGGATGCCATCACCGTGCGGCCCAACGCCGCAGGTCAAGACGAAGATTCGGGCGACATAACAGCGCAGTCCATCACCCGGGGTGATCTGGAAACGATGGCCTGGCCGGGCGGCGCGGGAGGACCAGTCAGTCGGCGTTGACCGCAGCCGAATGGCTGCTTGGCCGCTAGGCGCCCGCCAACAGAAAAGCCCCGCCGGCTGGGATTCGCCGGCGGGGCTCTTCTGTTTGTTCTGGTGTGACGCCGGGCCGGCCGGCGCCGTCAACAGCTCTCGGTTATTCGATTGGCGGCAGGTCTTCCTCGCGGACTGGACCACCGGCCAGGACCGGTGCCGGCTCGGCCGAATGTGGCAAGAACACAAACTTGCCGTCAGGGCCTTCGCCGGTGGCGTCCACTTCGATCCGTTCTCCCCGACGAATCTCACCGAAGAGGATCTTCTCCGACAGCACATCCTCAATCTCGCGCTGGATGGCTCGGCGTAGCGGACGGGCACCCAGGACTGGGTCGTAGCCACGTTCGGCCAGCAGCTTGCGGGCCGCTTCAGTCAGCGACAGTGACATGCCTTGATCTGCCAACCGCTCATCCAGGCGAGCGATCATCAAATCGACAATCTCTTCGATCTGTTCCTGAGTCAACTGCGGGAACACAATTGTGTCATCCACACGGTTCAAGAACTCCGGCCGGAAATGCTGCTTCAGTTCATCTTGGACCCGCGTCTTCATCCGCTCGTAATCATTGGACAGTGAACCGCCGGCCTGGAAACCAGTCAACACGCCTTTGGCGATGTCTTTGGTGCCCAGGTTGGTGGTCATGATGATGACTGTGTTCTTGAAGTCCACCAAACGGCCTTGTGAATCGGTCAGTTTGCCTTCTTCAAGGATTTGCAGCAGCGAGTTGAAGATGTCGGCGTGAGCCTTTTCAACTTCGTCGAACAGCACCACTGAGAACGGCTTGCGGCGCACCTTTTCGGTGAGCTGGCCGCCCTCTTCGTAGCCAACATAGCCGGGTGGTGAACCGAACAAACGGGAGACCGTGTGCCGTTCGGAGAACTCGGACATGTCCAGCTGGATCAGGGC
>JAIRTF010000021.1 GCA_031255075.1 Bifidobacteriaceae bacterium
GACACACCGAACGGCTGGTTCCCGCAGGTGGTGTTGGTGGTGGAGGGTCAAGCCCGGGGCATTGACCAACCCGGAACCGTTGAGGTGATCGATTCACCAGGTGAGGGTGATGATCAGATTGTTCAGGTGGCCAGCCGGTTGGTGTCAGACAAACGCGGACCGGTGGCGGTGGTGACAGCTGACCGCGGGCTGACCGGCCGGCTGAAACAGGCCGGTGCCGATGTTTGGCGACCGGGCCGGCTGCTGCGACTGTTGAGTTGAGCGCCGCCGGGCACTATTCCCGCAGGAAGGGCTGTTTGAACAGCGGCCGGATGTAGCGGGCGTTGGCTATCACCAGCGCCACAGCGGCCACAGCGTTGACCGCAGCCAAGACCAGGCGGGCATGTTCATCCGGCAAGGCAAATTCGGCCACGAACACGGCCAACATGAAGTAGGCGCCCCAAGCTGGGATGCGCCTGGACAGCAACAACGCCACCGCCACCGCTGTGACCGATCCGGTCAACAAAAACTCTTCGACTTGCCGCGAATCCAGCGGCAAAGACCAACTGCCGCCGCCCAGGCGGAAAGCGAACGGCAAAGAACCAACCAGGCAACTCCACTGGTTGACCATTGAGGTCAGCAAAATGCCCACGGCCGCCGGTGCCTTGCCTCGGCTGGCCAGAGTCAAAGCGATGATGAATTCGGGCGCCTCAGAAGCCAGGGGCGCCAGCCATTGGATCAGCAGCGCTTCGTTGATCCCCAGCGCGTGGCCGGATTCGATCAGCGAATGGACAAACGGTTCGGCCCCAACAAAGATCGTGGCGGCTGCGATCAGGAAGAACAAGATCACCACCGTGCGGCGCCGCTTCTTCGGCAAGCCGCCCAAGGCAGCTGACACGCCCACCAGCTCGGGTTCTTCGACCTCGCCTCTGGAGGCATGCCACAAGAACACTGCGAACACCACCAACAGTGGGGCTCCCAACAGTGCTGAAACCTGCCCTGTCAGCGGCGCCAGGGCGCCCATTCCGGCCACTATCACCAAGAAGAACATCGTGTTGTAGTGCGCCTTGGGAATTTCCAAGGTGCTGCCCAGAACCCGCACCATGGCTGGGCGCGGCCTGGGCGGGGGGCCGTCCGCGCCGCTTGCCTGGTGCCCGGCGCCGGCGGGAGTTTGGGGTGGGGAGGTGGCAGCGGCATCGGCCGCCGAACCGTTGGCGCCACCTTCAGACAGCCGGCGCCTACGCCGCCGTTTCGAGGCCAACCCGGCCAACACCACCAGCGGCAACGCCAACCCGATCAACAGCCGGGTGGCGCCGTTCATATTGGCGGAGGCGAGTGCCTCAAAAGACGGATCGGTACCGGCGTTGAACGCCAAGATCACGTCCACGGCGTATTCCGGCAGAATCGCCACAATGGCCAGCAAAGCCATCGCCAAAGCACCGGTGATGTCCATTTCTGCGGTTTCGGCCGCCCAGCCCAACATGGTGGCGGCGCACCAGATGGCCAGGCCGAAGATCACCATCCGCAGGTAAGGATCCAGGTCAAAAGAACCCAAGGCAATGACGATGCCTGGCACCACACCCAGCAGGGCCAAGGTGATCCTGACAGCGGTGCTGCGGCGTGACAAGTCCAACTCCTTAGGGTTGTGCGCGGTGGACCGCTTGAGACTACCAGCGTGGGCTGACCGCGCCTGGTGAACGGGCCCGGTAGCTTGGACGGATGGACCTTTCGCTGGGGGACGCGGCCGTCTCCATAGCCCGTGACCTGATTCGGTTTGACACCACCAACTGGGGTGAGGGCCGGGCCCGTGGTGAGGACGATGCCGCCCAGTACGTCGCCACCTTCTTGGAACGTTTGGACCTCAGACCCCAGTTGTTCCGGTCTGAGGCGCGGCGAACCTCGGTAGTGGCGCGGCTGGAAGGCGCCAACCCGCAGCGGCCGGCCTTGGTATTGCACGGCCATTTGGATGTGGTCCCGGCTGATCCGGCGGAATGGAGCGCAGATCCCTTCGGCGCCGAAATCCGCGATGGCGAAATCTGGGGCCGCGGCGCGGTGGACATGAAAGACATGGACGGGATGATCCTGGCGGTGATCCAAGACTGGCACCGTCGCGGCATCCAACCACCCCGGCCCATTGTGCTGTGCTTCTTCGCTGATGAGGAAGCCGGCGGCCGGTTGGGCAGCCACTGGCTGGTGGATAACCACCCGGAACTCTTCGCCGGGGCGGAGGTGGCCGTCTCTGAGGTGGGCGGCTATTCGGTCACGGTGGCCGGGCAGCGGGCCTATCTGATCCAAACTGCGGAGAAGGGCATTGCCTGGCTGCGGTTGGTGGCCCGCGGCACGGCCGGTCACGGCTCCGCCCTGAACCTGGACAACGCCGTGGAACACCTGGTGGAAGCGCTGATCCGGATAGCTGACCAGCGTTGGCCGGTGCGGCTGATCCCAACCACCAGGGCGCTCCTCCAAGGGGTTGCCGAATTGGTTGGCCTGGACGCTGACCTGGACCAACCAGAGGTGGTCAACCAGTTGATAGACGCCTTGGGCCCAACCAAACGGTTTGTTCAACCGTCCACCTGCACGGCCCTGAATCTGACCGGTTTGGAAGCTGGGGTGAAGGTCAACCAGGTGCCTGGGAAAGCCAGCGGCACAGTCGATTTGCGGCCCCTACCAGGCGATGAGGAGTCAGCTTTGGCGGAGGTCAAACGGCTGGCCGGCCCCCAAATCGAGGTTCAACCAATCAACTTGGACCGGGCTTTGGAAGCCCCGCTGGAGGGCCCTTTGGTAGAGGCGATGAGAGCCGCTCTGGCGGAGGCGGACCCCGGTGCCCCGGCTTTGCCGTACATGTTGACTGGCGGCACTGATGGTAAGGCGCTGTCTCGGTTGGGTATCACCAGCTATGGATTTGCCCCGTTGAAGCTGCCTGAGGGGTTTGATTTCACGGCTATGTTCCACGGCGTGGATGAGCGGGTGCCGGTGGATTCAGTCCGTTGGGGCGCGGCGGTGTTGGCGGATTTCCTGGAGCGCAGCTGAATTGCCCACCAGCGGCGTCAGCGACTAAAGATACGGCTGGGTGTCAACCGGCCCACAAAGTTGGTTCAACGTGCAGGGTCTTGCGGCGCAGCCACATTCTCTTGCCGCCTCCCCAATAGACAGCTGACCTAGCCAACTCCCAACGGTTGTTTTCGATCTCCCCGGCCACTGCCCGGTGTTCGGAGGTGGGGGCGCCGAATGGCGCCGGCGGTGGCAGCGAGACAACGCGGTATTCATAGCTGCCGCCTCTGGCCAGCCACAGATCGTCCATGTTGGTCACCGGGGTCCTCCTGTTCCTTTCGCGGGCTGTGCGCCCGCCACCAATGGTAATCGGGGCGGAAGTTGGGTAGCGTCGGACTATGGATTCCAATCCCCGCGCAGCCTTGGACCGCCTGGTAGCCGCCCTGGAGCGGCATTTCGAAGCGACCGCCTCCGGCAGAGGTGAGGAAGACCCGGCGTTCGAAGCCGCCTACGGCCAGCTGGTGGACGCCTTTGAGGCCTATGACGAGGCCCTCTACACCGAATATGGGATCGATACGCCGTTCTTGGTCTATGACGACCTGGAAGACGATGAGGAACCCTACCTGGCCCCAGACGACCTGTGGGATGAAGACGCCGAGGTAGAAGAGTAGGGCCACCCACCAACACCGCTCCGCCACTTGGTTGGCGGTCGATGCCGCGCCACCAGTTGGCCGCCGCCGCGCAGCCGGTCTTGTCTGCTACTGGTTAGGAGTCTGACACCTCATCCAAGGCCGCCACGATGGCTGGCGGCAACATCAGCTCGGCTCCAACCAAGGCGCTGTGCAACTGGGCGGCGGTGCGGGCACCAACAATGGCACTGGCTACACCTGGCCGGTCCCGCACCCAAGCCAAGGCCACATCCAGCGGCGCTGCACCCAAGCCATCAGCGGCGGTGGCCACGGCCTCCACCACAGCGGCTGAACGGGAATTGAGATACGGCGTGACAAAGCCGGAAAGATGCGGCGAAGCCGCTCGCGAATCAGCCGGCACACCATGGCGGTACTTACCGGTCAACACCCCCCGCCCCAACGGGCTCCAAGCCAGCAGCCCAATCCCCAGGGCCGTGGCAGCGGGCACCAGTTCCGCTTCGATGGAGCGGTTCAGTAGGGAATACTCCATTTCGGTGGCGGTCAAGCCGGCGGCCAGGTCATCGCCGGCGGTTTTCAGCAAGGTGTGGGCCTGGGCCAGCACCCAGGCAGGGTGGTTGGACAAGCCGACGTAGCGGGCTTTGCCCGCCTGGCGGGCCCATTGCAGGGCGCTGAGTGTCTCTTCCAGCGGCACATGCGGGTCAGGCCGTTGGACCAGCCACAGGTCAAGGTAATCAGTGCCCAGGCGGCTGAGTGACTGGTTCAGATTCTCCAACAAAGTACCCCTGGAGGCGTCGGTCTGGAACCGGCCATCGCGCAGCTTGGAACCGGACTTGGTGCAGATGACCAGTTCGTCACGAGTGGCCAGACCGGACCGCAGCAGCGATCCGATCAGTTCTTCGGCGGCG
>JAIRTF010000027.1 GCA_031255075.1 Bifidobacteriaceae bacterium
CCTGACTGAATCGCATCAGCTCAGTTCACCTGCCCTTTCGGGCTGTTCGAGCCATGCCTAGACCCTAACATCTTTTCTTGCGCACTGTATGTAAATAAGTAAACCCGCAGGTCAGCCCGGTTTCCGGACCATAGATGTGGTGCCCGATGCCGCGCCGCCCAGACCCCCAGAGCGCCGGCCGCCGCTTTTGGGCCGTAGGCTGCAATCGCCGCGCGCTTCCAGGTGCGTTTCCCAGGCCGAAGGCCCGCCCCGAATGCCGGCCCAGAGCCCCGCTGCTAGGTACGGTAAGCGCGGCTGCGGTGGCGGATCGATTTGACGATGACCCGGCGCGCGGCATCGTCAATCAGGTAGATGACGCGATAATCGCCGCGACGGGCGGAGTAAGCGGGGAAGAGCGGTGGCTCAAGTTGTTTACCGACCCGATGAGGGTTCTCAGCCAGAGCGCCGCACAGGAAATTAGCCGCTGCCGCTGCCACCGCCTCGGGCAATTCTTCTGCCAGTTGCCGCCGCGCTGGTCCGGCCAGATCTACCGCCCAGATCACAGGCGTCCGGCCGCGCGCAGCTCGTCAACCACCTGTGAGGCGGGCACGGTTCTGCCCTCGGCAATGTCCCTATCGGCCTCCGCCAGATCCCGCATGGCGTCTGGATCCGACAGGATCTCCAGTGTCTCCAGCAGCGAGTCGTAGTCCTCAGCTCCCAGTATCACCGCCGCTCGCCGGCCGTTCTTGGTGACTGTGATGCGCTCGTGGGTGGAAGACGCGGAGTCCACCAGTTTCGACAGGTTGGTCTTGGCGTGCGCCAAGGGAACGGTGGCCATAGCCCAGTATTCTAGTCTGTTTTCGCTGGGGCACCCAGGGCAAGAGCAATCTGTCAGGGCCGCGACCAAACCGTTTGGCACCTGAATCTGTCGGGCAGTTTCTTAGAGAGCGGCGGTTGCTTGGGTGATCAGTTCTACGGCCAGCGCGATGGCGGCATCGTCCACGTCGCGGTGGGTTACCAGGCGGACGGCGGGGCCCATGGTTAGACAGCCGACCCCGGCCGCTTGCCAGGCCGCTGCCAACTGAGCTGAGGTGAACGGCGAATCCGCTGAAGGTTCAACCATCAAGATGTTGGTTTGCGGTTCGCGGGCGTTGAGCCCAAGAGCGGTCATGGCCTGGCCCAAGGCTACGGCGCGGCGGCGGTCTTCATCGATCCGTGGCAGTTCCTGATCTAAAGCCACCAACGCCGCGGCCGCCACGATGCCGGATTGGCGCATGCCGCCGCCCAGCGCCTTGCGCCAACGGCGCGCCCGCTCCACGAATTCGGCTGATCCGCACAGCATTGATCCAATTGGCGCTCCCAATCCCTTGGAGAAGCAAACCGTCACCGAATCTGCGCCGCCAGCAGCTGCGGCCGGGCTGATCCCCTGGGCTGCGGCCGAATGCCAAAGGCGGGCGCCATCCACATGAACAGGCCAGCCGGCCCGGTGGGCCACTTCAATTAGGGCGGCGTTCAAGTCCGCTGGGATGAGGTAGCCGCCGCCATGATTGTGGCTGTTCTCTAAACAGACCAAGCCTGTTTCGAGTTCGTAATAGGCGGCTTTGGCGGGTTCTTCGGAGGCCACTTCTTCCAGGTCCGCCACAGCCGGCACACCGGGTGCGAAGGTCCACGGCAACTCCAGCGGAATGCCGCCAGCAATCCAGGCGCCGGTCCCCAATTCGTGCGAAAGGACATGGGCGTGCCGCGGCGCCAAGAACCGTTGGCCGGGCCGCAGGTGGGTCATCAGAGCCGTCAAATTGGACATTGACCCGGACGGCACAAACAGCCCCGCCTCCTGACCAAGTAGTTCTGCTGTCCGCTCTTCCAACAGGGCGGTGGTCGGGTCGCGGTCAATCACGTCGTCATCGACCGTGGCCTTCGCCATGGCCTGGCGCATGGCCTCTGACGGCTTGGTTACGGTGTCGGAGCGGAGGTCTACCTGGATTTTCACGTTCCAATTATGGGGTTGACTGGCCCCGGCGCGGCAGGTTGATGGTCGCCCTTTTTGGTGGCCGATGCCGCGTCCCGACTTCCCCACTGATCTCACGAACCTCGCCCGCCCGCTGGCCTAGGGCGCGGATTGCGGACCGGCGGCGGCCGGGATGAGGTGGTTGGACCTGGTGAACCGTAGAATTGCCGATTGTGATCTTCAAGGCGATAGCGGATGGCAGGCCTTACCCTGACCACTCCTTCGCCACCCCCCGGCAGTGGGCTTCCATCCCACCCAGACAGGTCCGGTTGACCGATCTGATCACCACCAAAGCCACTCTGGACTTGGCTTCGCTGCTATCTGAGGACTCAACCTTCTATGGCGACCTGTTTGCCCATGTGGTCTATTGGCAGGGCTCCTACTATCTGGAAGACGGTCTGCACCGTGCGGTCCGAGCGGCTTTGAGGGGCCGCGGCACTCTGCATGCCCGGGTGCTGAACCTGGATGAACAACCCGCCCAGGAAGGAACCGCTGGTGGCTCGGACTAACACCCCTGAGTCCCGCGCCCGCCACCTGCGCTGGCGGCAGATTGGCATCTACGGCTCCCTGGCGGCGATCATGGTGCTGGTGTTGAGCATCTCCATTGGAGTTTGGACGGGCCAGCTGGCGCCGCTGGTGGAGAAGGACTTCAAATATGAGCCATCCGCCACGGCTGAAGTGGTGCCAATTCCCTGCCCGTTGGACGCCGAGGCCACCTACCCGGCCCCACCTGAAATCAGTATTCACGTGTTCAACGCCTCCGGCCGGCAGGGTTACGCCAAGTCTGCCGCCGATTTTCTGAGTGCTCAGGGCTTCCCAGCTCCCAGCGCCGGCAACGCCGCCGCCTATGAAGGTGTGGTCAAGGTGATTGCCGGTCTTGAGGGTGTCCACAACGCCTACACCGTCTACCAGTTCATGCCGGAAGGCTCAGTCTTGACCTTGGATACCCGGACTGACAATTCGGTCGACATCGTCTTGGGCTCCAACTATGTGGGCATGCGGGCCGTGGACCAGATCACCTATGACCGTGAGGGCGTCATAGAGCCGTTGGCTCAGTGCCGACCGGCGGCAGAGATCGCCGCCGGCCTCACGCCGGCATCCACTTCGGATTCGCCGGAACCGGCCTAGGGTCAGCCACCGTGATTCAGCACCGGCGTCCTCGTTGGGGCAGGCTATGACCGGAAGGACGAACGTTGAGGGGGTCGGGGTCCGGTGCCGATGAGTAGGCCGTGGGTGCGAAGTGTCGCGGCCATTGCCTTCGCGATTGGCGCGGGCCTCGCGTGCGGCTGCGATAGCCGCGGGGATGACGTAGCGAGCCTGGAGGGTCCTGGCCCGACACCCACCGACCAAGAAGGTACAGCAAGGCACATGGTCGACTGTCTTCTAGACGCTGGGATCCCGGCCGACCTTTCGCCGCTCGATGGCACCCAATACAAGGTCGAGTTGACGACTGATGAGTCATTTTATGTCTGTTCGTCCGCAGGCTGCATGCTGTCAGTCGCGCGTAACGTCCGGGCCTCTGAGAGCCAGGTTGAGGCTCTGGAATCAAAGTACCAAGCAATGCAAGCGCGATACGGAGAAGATGAGGGCGCCCTCTATCTGTTTGTCGGCGACGCAGATCTTACTGACGCGTATCGATCCTGCATCGACGAGACCGGTTACGTGGATCCGACCATTGCAATCGACCCGGGGCAGCAGGCCCATGATCTGGAAATGCAATTCGAGGCAACACTCGCATGGGTGGAATGCGCACGTGAGAACGGAATGCCTCTTCTGGACGACCCTCACAGGCCCTCGGTTGGCCAAGAGGTGACGCAAGGGTCTGCGGTCGTATTGCCACTGACAACGGATCTTGTGGCCCTCCGCGGGGTCCTCGCCGAGTGTCCGGCATCGGGCCAGGATGAAGCCGTGGATGGTTCGGGCTCAGCGGGTTGGGCGCCCGCCATCACCGTCGAAGCGCCAGTCGTTGAAGAGGACTTCTCAAAGTGGGAGGCCCTGAGCGACCTCTTGGCGGGGATTTCCGATGAAACAACAAAGGACGACTGAATGGCCGCTGGAGGCTCCACTCGGGGCTCGGACGGGCCTCCGAGCGAAGCGGAGGACCGTGCCGCACCACGCCGGCATCCAGTTCGGATTCGCCGGAACCGGCCTAGGGTTCGCCGCTGCCAGGCTGGTCAACCGTCGCTGACGCCGGCTTAGACATCCGGGCCGCACTTGCCTCAGCTTTGCTTGCCGAACCGGCATTAGGCGCGCCGAATTCGGGAACGGCGCCGAAGGCCGCCCGAGCGCCGGCTCGCCGCAGCAGCGCCAGCACTGGGCCACCCAACACCACCAACGCAATCACGCAAGTAATGGCCCGGATTGTGTCCCAAGAGGTGGTGGAGGTCACCAAAGTGAAGGCCACAAAGTGCCGCAAGTTGGTGCCGACCGGGGCTCCCGGCAGGTAGCCGATGCCGCTGGCGCCGGCCCCAGCACCACCCAACGCCGGCCAGAACCACAGGTTCATCAAGGCGCCGAACAGATAGGAACAGATTGCGCCGTAGGCGGCCAGCATGGCGATCTCCGCCCGGCCCCGAATCCGCCCAGCACGGCCGGGCAGCAGCCCGGCGCCGGCCGCAATCCAGGATGAGCACACCATTTGCATCCCCAGCCAGGGCCCCACCCCACCGGTCAACAAAGCGGAGGCCAACAGCGAGACGCCCCCTAGGGCAAAGCCGAAGGCCGGCCCGAAGGCCCGTCCGCCCAGCACCAGCAGGAAGAAGACGGTTTCCACTCCGCCAACCCCGGCGCCGAGCGGCCGCACCGCTGCTATGGCGGCTGACAGCACCCCCAACAGGGCAAGGGTTTTGGCATCCATGGACCCCTCCATGAATCCGGCCAAGACCAGCATGAACATGGCTGGCAGCAGCACCATCAACAGAGCCGAGGCAGCGAAGGGGTTGGCGGTTTGCCCGCCAAAGAACGGCCACAGACTGAAGCCCAAGGCGCAGACGCTGCAGACCACCGCCACGGTGATTGAGCCGGCCCCAACCCGCAGCGCGTTGACCGCTCGCGGTGATGCGCCGGCCGCCTTGGTGGCCGTCATTGGTCTGCTCCCAGCGCGGCCAAGGCTTCAGGAATGGTCAACGCCGGCACCGGCGCCAAGATCTTGGAGACCTGTGGGGCGTGGGCGGGCACCCGCAGCAGCAGTTCGCCGGCCGGCCCCTCGGTGACAACTTCACCTTCGCTCAGCCAAATGATGCGTTCCACGGTGCCGGCCAAGAACTCAACGTCATGGCTGGCTATCAACAGCGCGGCGCCGCCGCCGGCCAGCTCCACCAAGGCCCGCCGCAGGCGATCCTTGGCTTCATAATCCAGGCCGCGGGTCGGTTCATCCAGGGCGATTACCTGGGTGTTGGCGCTCAATTGAATGGCCAAGGCCAAGGCCAGCCGCTGCCCTTCCGAGAGGTCACGCGGATGGGCCGCCCGGTCAATGCCCGGCGCCAATCGGTCCAGCCATTGGTCCGCCTGGGGGCCGCCCAGTTCTTTGGCCACCGAATCAGCCCAGAACAGGTCTGTCGGTTCGGATGGGACCAACACCAGCCCTGGTCTGGGTTTGCCGCGCTGGTCACGGGTCAATGCCCACAGCAATGAGGTCTTGCCGGCACCGTTGCGGCCCATCAAACCGACCACTTCACCGGCCCGCAGGGTCAGGTCGACGGACTTGACCGCCTCAACCGGGCCAGGGTGGGTCACGTTGATCCCCTCCACCGCCAACACCACTGGTCCGGTGGCCGATGCCGCCGCCTCGCCCCCCGCAGAGCCGCCACCTTCGGCCGCCGGGGCGCTGCCGCCAGGGCCGGCTGTTGGAAGGCCCCTCAATACCGCCTGGCTGAGCCCACTGGCGGTGTCTGCTTGAGCTGGGGCCGGCGGCGCGGCATCGGGCACGGCGGAGGTGTTGGTGGCCAGTGCGAAGCCCTGTTCGCGGATGGCCCGCCGGGCCTCCCGGACTGTCAACGGCACCGGCGTCAACCCCAGGCGGCGGCCCAGCCGCACCACTGGCGGCGCCACTGGCGAGGTCGCCAACTGGTCGCGGGGCGGGCCAATGGTGGCCGCGCCGCCGGGCTCAAGGCGAACTATCTGATCGGCAAATTGGATGACGCGTTCCAGGCGGTGTTCAGCCATCAGGACGGTCAAATCCATGTCATGGACCAGGCGGCTGATGGCGGCCATGGTGTCCTCAGCGGCGGCTGGGTCCAAGGCTGAAGTCGGCTCATCCAAGACCAGCACCTGCGGATGGGCGGCCAGGGCCGCGCCCATTGCTACCCGTTGAGCCTGCCCGGCGGACAAGGTGGCCGGATCGCGGCGCCGCAGCGCCGCCAAACCCAGCAGGTCAAGCGTTTCCTCCAAACGGGCCCGCATCACCGCCGGGCTGCAGCCGAGCTGTTCCATCCCGTAGACCAGTTCATCCTCCACCCGGTCAGCCACAAATCCGGCGGCCGGATCTTGGCCGACATAACCCACCAACGGCGCCAAGCGGCGTGGCGGACTGGTCCGGGTGTCCAAACCACCCACTGTGACCCGTCCGTCCAGGCGGCCACCGGTGAAATGCGGCACCAAGCCGTTGACGGCCTTCAGCAGCGTTGATTTGCCGGACCCGGTAGGGCCAATCACCAACACCAGTTGGCCGGGCGCAATCCGCAAGTTGATGTCCTTCAGCGCCGGGGAAGTGGCCCCTTCGTAGCTGAATCTGACCTGATCAAAGACAATCACTGGGTCACCACCTTGGGAGCGTGGCCGCCAAAGGCCGGCAACATTGCCACCGCCAGGCCAAGCGCCGCAGACCACGGCAACGCCGGCCACACCAGCGCGCCCGGGTGGAGGCTGGCCATTCCGGCCAAAGGCCCGGCCGCCGCCATGCCAACGGCGGCGGCTGCCGCACAACCGATCACCGCCCAGTCTGACGGCCCTAGCCGCTCCCGCCGCAGCCGGGTGACGGCCGTGTCGCGGCCCAACCAACGGCCCAATGCCAGCCCTCCGGCCAAGGCCGCCGCCACCATGACCCAGCCTGGGCCCGGGCGGCCGGTGGTGAGACTCAGAGCCCCAGCCGCAGCCACCAACAGCACTACACAGGCCAGGGCCGCCCGCCAAGCGGATACCGCCGGGCTGGTTGGTTTGGCTGTAGCGCCATAGCCGCGCGATTCGAGTGACGCCGCCAATGACATAGACCGGTCCAAGGCGTCTGCCAGCACCGGGAAGATCACCCGCAGCACCGAGTGCCGTTGCGGCCCGCGCAATTCGGCTGCTCGCCGCACCCGCCGCACCCCCAGCGCCAAGGCTGGGAAAACTGTCAAAGCCACCACCACCGCCGTGCCCACTTGGCGCAACGCCCCTGGTAGAGCGGCCAGCGTCCGTTTAGGGCTGGCCAG